>CALRWU020000170.1:0-6820 GCA_943371945.1 Azorhizobium sp. AG788 | reverse complement strand
ACGGGCTTGTCGGCGGCGATGCGGAGACGGAGTTCGGCTTCGCCGGTGAGTTCCAAGGCTGCTGTGAGGGGGGCAGAGTTGAAGGCAGTGCTGAGCGCGTCGTCGTGCGATTGTTCGAGCGGCAGGCGGTCGAGCCATTCCGGCTTTGTTGTGCCGACAATTCCTGTGTCGCGATGACTGAGATCGGGGCCGGGCGTGACGCTGGCGCCGAGTTCGCCCGCGTTGAGGTGGAAAGTCAGTTCCTGATGTCGTGGTGGCCAGTGCTCGCTGGCGATCCAGTGACCGGGGATGGGGCCGCCTTCGCTTGCCGTGGCGTCGGGGAGGAAGGCTCGCACGCGCGGTTCGCGCATGATTCCGGTGTCTTCCTGCATCAGCCAGTGTCGCCACCAGCGCACTTCCTCATGCGCCCAGTCGAGGCCCTGCGAGGCGGTATAGGGGTAGGTGTGGCCCCACGGACCGATGAGAATTTTTGCAGGCGTCTTGAGACTGGAGAACAGGTGTAGGCTCGGCGTGGCGTAGGTATCGCTCCAGCCGCTGACAAAGTAGGCGGGGATGGCGATGTCGCGCGGGGCCTCGGCGACAGATCCGCGCTTCCAGTAGGCGTCCTCGCGCTGGTGCTGCAGCCATGTGGCGAGGATGGGCGGCGTGGCGTCGAGGCGTTGGCGCCAGAGATCAAGCCAGCGCTCGCCGTGGATCAGCGGGTCGGGCGGGCCAGCCATGACTTTCTTGAAGAGCGCGCCCCACTGGAAATTCGTGTGTCCGAGACCACCGCCTATGTAGTGCGCGTCGTCTGTGTAGCGACGGTCGCACGACCCCATTGGCATGATTGCCTTGAGGGCGGGCGGACGGCGGGCGGCGACCTGCAGCGCGTTGATGCCGCCCCATGAGATGCCGCGCATGCCGACGGCGCCGTTGCACCAGTCCTGCCTTGCGAGCCAGGCGATGGCTTCTTCGCAGTCGCTGAGTTCGGCCTCGGAGTATTCGTCGGTGATGACGCCTTCGGACTCGCCGGAGCCGCGCACGTCGAGGCGGATGAAGGCGATTCCATTGGCGGCGAGCTGCGGCCCCCAGAGGTCGTCCGCGAAGCGGTAAAGGTCGCGCTTGCGGTAGGGGACGCATTCGAGGACGGCGGGAACGCGCGCGGCTGTCTCGGGAAGCCACAGGCGCGCGGAGAGGTTTACGCCATCCGGCATCGGTATGGGCTGGTGTTCGATCGTGCGGAAGGAGATGGGGGTGGGCGGGGTCCACGGCGCGGAAGCGCAGGCGGCGGCGAGGCCGGCGCTGGCCGTCATGAAAGTGCGGCGATCTATTCCGGTGGAAATGCCAGCCTCCCGCGTGTTTCCGGCACTTTCGGGCAGGCCGGTCCGGGAATCCATCAAAATTCACCCATCGGGGTTCATGGAAAAAACCGGTCTTTCTGAGAGGGTGCAGGCTTCGAAATGGCCGGGAAGTCCGCGTTCATGCGGGTTGAGAGCATTCATCCGAAGAACCTGTCGGCCAGCGACGTGGCTGCCTGGCGGAGCTTTCTTCGCGCCGATCCCGAGTTGTCGAGCCCCTATCTGACGCCCGACTGGGCAAAGCTGGTGGCCGTGCATCGCAGCGATGTGCGCGTGGCGGTCTATCGTACTGAAGCCGGCGAGCCTCTGGGGTTCCTGCCGGTGCAGCGGTGCGGTGATTTCGCAGCAATGCCGGCGGGCGGACCGATCTGCGACTATCAGGCTCTGGCAGCGAAGCCCGGTGTGACGCTCGACCTGGCTATGGCGCCCAAGGCGCTGAGCGTCGGGCGGATCGATCTCACGGCGGGCCTGATGAACAATGCGGTGGGATCGCGACTGCTGACGTCGGATGCGGGGCATGTCGTGCGCTTTGCGGGCGGCTACGAAGCGTGGTGCGCGGAGAGGTTGGCGGCGGGGACGAAGACCATCGCCAAGACGCGCAAGAAGCTGGCGAAGATGACGCGCGATCTTGGCGGCGCGGTTACATTCGATGCGTTCTCGACCGACCCGCATGCTTTCGAGACGCTGATGACGTGGAAGCGCGAGCAGATGAACCGCACGGGCGTGCGGGACATCTTTGAGCACGCGTGGATAGATGGCGTCGTGCGGGGCACGTTTGCAGCGCCGGGGGATGATCACTGTTTCGGCGGCGCGCTGTTCGTGCTGCGGGTGAAGGGCGCGCCTGCTGCCGTGCTGTTCTGTCTGCGCGCGGACAAGGCGCTGCATGCCTGGTATGTCGCCCATGACAATCAGTGGGCGCAGTACTCGCCGGGCCTGATCGTTTTCGTCGAGGCGATCCGCGCGGCGGCCGAGGCCGGTTACACCGAACTCGATCTCGGACCGGGCGAATATCAGTTCAAGGAAAGCCTCGCCAACGCCAGTCGCGCCTGTGGGGCGGGGTTCATTGCAGGGCAGGGTCTGTCGCCTGCGCTCAAGGCGGCGCAGTTCCAGGTTCGCGCGATGGTGGAAAGCCTGCCTGTCGGCCGCCTGCGGCAATGGCCGGCGAAAGCCATGCGGCGGCTGGATATTGCGCGCGGGCTGGCCGCGCCCGCGGGCCGCGTGGCCTGAACGGGGGTTTTACCCTTGGCAAATACGGTATAGGCACGCGGCAAATTCCCCCCCTTGAAAGGGTTTTGCTCGTGACCGCCACGCCTGTCCCACCAGTCGACACTTCAGCGCCTCTTCCGGTGACGCTGGCCGATATCGAAGCGGCGGCGAAGGCGATTGAAGGCCAGATCGAGCACACGCCGCTGCGCTATTCGCGCACGCTGTCGGAGATCACGGGCGCGCAGGTCTGGATCAAGTTCGAGAACCTGCAGTTCACGGCCTCGTTCAAGGAGCGTGGCGCGCTCAACAAGCTGTTGTCGCTGACGAACTCGGAAAAGGCGGCGGGCGTCATCGCGATGTCGGCGGGCAACCACGCGCAGGGCGTCGCTTACCATGCCTCGCGGCTCGGCATTCCCTCGACCATCGTGATGCCGAAGGGCACGCCGTTCGTGAAGATTGAGCACACGCGCAATTTCGGCGCGACCGTGATCATCCATGGCGAGACGCTGGCGGATGCCGATGCGCATGCGCGCAAGCTCGAGAAAGAACAGGGGCTGACCTTCGTGCACCCGTTCGACGACAAGCATGTCATCGCGGGGCAAGGCACGATCGGCCTCGAGATCATGGCGGCGCTGCCGGATTTCGACGTGATGGTCATCCCGGTTGGCGGCGGCGGATTGTCTGCCGGCATCGCGACGGCCATCAAGGCGCTGAGGCCTGCGACGTCGATCATCGGCGTCGAACCGGCGCTTTATCCTTCGCTGTCCGCGGAGCTGCGCGGGGAAGAGGCCAAGGTCGGGGGCGCGACGATCGCGGAAGGCATCGCGGTCAAGAAGGTCGGCAAGCTGACGTCGCAGATCCTGCGTCAGCTGATGGACAAGGTGATCCTCGCCAGCGAGGACGAACTGGAACGTGCGGTTACGCTGTTCGCCACGGTCGAAAAATCGGTCGCTGAAGGCGCTGGCGCTGCGGGGCTTGCCGCACTGCTGGCCGAGCCTGAGACGTTCAGGGGCCGCAAGGTGGTGCTCGTGCTGTGCGGCGGCAATATCGATACGCGCCTGCTGGCGTCTGTGCTGACGCGCTCCCTGGTTCGGGAAAAGCGCATCACCTCGATCCGCATCATCGGCAACGACCAGCCGGGCCTTCTGGCGAAAGTGAGCACGGTCATCGGGGACAATGGCGGCAACATCATCGAGGTGTTCCACAACCGCATGGCGCTGGACGTGCCGGCCAAGGGTGCGGAGTTCGACATCACGATCGAGACCCGCGACGCCCGGCATACCCAGGAAATCATCGACGCACTGAATGAGGCCGGTTTCCCGCCCCGTACGAACTGAGCCTGTCCAGCTGGGTCTGACCAATTGAGAGCCTGAAAACGATGGGTTTGGGGCCTGACAGGATCGTCAAGGCGGATCGCCATCGGCCCTCTCGCACTCACGCCCAAGCGGTGCTAACAGGCGGGCGATATCAGGGAGTTCCGCATGAAACGTCTCGTGCTCGCCTTTGCGGCTGCGCTCACCATCTCGGCGTGCAGCCCGGGAGGGGCGGTCGATACGAAGGATCCGCTGACCGCGCTGCAGCCGTGGAATCATAACCGCGCCGGCATCGAAAAGCTTCCCAACGGGGTCGAGTACTATGTGGTGCGCAAGGGCGACGGCAAGGAAGCCGCGCCCGGCGAGAAGGACATGGTCGAGGTCAAGTACGAAGGTCGCCTGGCCGAGAACGGGCTGGTGTTCGATTCGTCCTACCAGCGCGGCGACACGGCCAAGTTCCGGCTCAACCAGGTGATCCCCGGCTGGACGACCGGCATGCAGAAGATGCAGCCCGGCGACATGTTCGTGTTCTGGATCCCGTCGAAGGAAGGCTATGGCGCCAGCGGGCAGGGCATGCAGATCCCGCCGAACGCTGACCTGATGTTCCAGGTCGAGCTGCTGAAAGTGATTGCCGATCCGTGGGCCAAGGCGATGCCGTGGCCGACCGACGCCGCCAACATCGTGCGCCTGCCGTCTGGCCTCGAATACTTCCCGATCGAATCCGGTGCTGACGCCAGCAAGTCGCCGACGGATGGCGATGAGGTGGTGGTGAACTTCGAAGGCCGTCTGGAAGGCGTCAAAGCCGAAGAAGGCGAGACCGCCGATGACGTGCGTCGCCGCAGCGTGGTCGCCTCGACGTTCGAGGAAGGCCAGCCGAAATTCTTCCCGGTGAAGGATCTGGTTCCCGGCTGGTCCGAAGTGCTCAAGCTGATGCACAAGGGCGACCGCTGGATGGTGCGCATGCCGTCCCAGCTGCTGTATCAGGCGGAAGGCGATGGCCGCATCCCGCCGGATGCGACGGTGCTGTACGAACTCGAACTGCTGGACTTCCAGCCGGCAGCGCCGGCCGGGCAGCCGCAACCGGGCGCGCCGATTCCGAATTGATTGGCGCGAACTGAGACCTTCTAGCCTGCGACAGCCATCATGCCCCGGCCAACGCCGGGGCGGATGCGCAACCGTTCGATCCACGCAGTGATGTTCGGATAGGCGGCGAGCTGGTCTAGCTGGCGCAGCACCAGCGGGTACATGATCATGTCGACGACGGTGTAGGCGCCGAGGATGTAGTCCTGACCGGCAAGGCGCGCCTCGATCTCATCGAGGCCGGGCGGCGTCTTTGCGAACCAGGGCGCGGCGTCTTCGGCGGAGGGCAGGAAGCGGCTGGTCTTGCGGGCGAGGGCCATCAGGATGTTGTTGGCGCCGGGCAGACGGGCCTGGCCAAGCACGGTGACGGGCACGGGCGCGCGGCCGGGCAGGATGGTGTAGTCGAGAAACATCTCCTCCAGGGCGATGCCGATCGCCTGGGTGTCGGGGCCATGTCCTGCGCTAAACTGGATCATTCGCTTCGCTTAAGCCTTGCGCCGGGATTGTCCATGGCCGGAGCGCGCCCGCTCCAGTTCATTGTCTTGCGCATCGCTTTTGCGGAAAACCGGTTTCCACTTTTCCGCGCGATGCTTTACCCTCCGCACATGACATCCCTTGCCCGCGTTCGCGAGATTCTCCACCGCCTCTGTTCCTTCGACACCACGTCGCGCGACAGCAATTTGCCGCTGATCGAATGGGTCGAGGATTTCCTGAAGCCGCTTGGCGCCCATGTGGTGCGGGTGCCGAGCGAGGACGGGAAGAAGTCCAACCTTTGGGCGCGGCTTGGGCCTGATGTTCCCGGCGGGATCGTTCTTTCCGGTCATACGGATGTGGTGCCGGTCGATGGCCAGCCCTGGGTGACCGATCCGTTCGACATGATCGCGACCGAAGACAAATGGTTCGCGCGCGGCACGACGGACATGAAGGGGTTCATCGCCCTTTCGCTGGCGCATGCGGAAGCGATCTCGAAGATTCCGCTGAAAGTCCCGGTGCATTTTGCGTTCTCGTATGACGAGGAGATCGGCTGTGCGGGTGTCGAGCCGATGATCGCAGAGATCGGGCGGCGTGGCGCTGCGCCCTCCGTTGTGTGGGTCGGCGAGCCGACGCTGTGGGGCGTGCTGTCGGCGCACAAGGGCATTCGCGATTACGAGATCCGCATCACGGGCAAGGACGCCCATTCGTCCGATCCACGGCTGGGCGCGTCTGCGATTCACGAGGCGATCGATCTGCTGGCGGTGTTGCGGAAGATCGCGCGCGAGCAGGAAGACAATGCGCCGACGAATTCGGAATTTGATCCGTCGTGGACGACGATTACGGTGGGCGAGATCGGCGGCGGTACTGCGCCCAACATCCTCGCGCGCGAATGCCGCTTCGTGTTCGATGTGCGCACTGTGCCAGGCGTCAATCCGGATGCGATGCTGGCGCCGTTCTTCGCCGAAGTGGCGCGCGTGAACGAGAAGCTCGCGAAGCTGGGGCCGGGGTGCGGTGTCGTGGTGGACCTGCGTGCCGATGCTCCGCCGCTGCAGCTGCAGCGCGACAGTGCGGCGGAGACGTTCATGCGCGCGCTGACAGGCGACAACCAGATCCGCGTCGCGGCCTTCGCGACCGAGGCGGGCCAGTTCCAGAAGGCGGGTTTTCCGGCGGTGATCTGTGGGCCGGGATCTGTCGCGCAGGCCCACCAGCCCAACGAGTTCGTGGCGATCTCGGAAATGCAGAAGGGCGTCGAGGTGTTTGCGCGCTTTCTGGAGACGCTCCGGGGGTAATACCTACGCGCTCGTGCTTCGACGGACGGTCCGCGTTGCGGGCCTGCTCAGCATGAGCGCTACTAGGACAGCTCTCGCGTAGCGCTCATCCTGAGCAGGCCCGAAGGGCCGTCCGTCGAAG
>CALRWU020000169.1:0-6846 GCA_943371945.1 Azorhizobium sp. AG788 | reverse complement strand
TGAAAGCGCCGGGCGAAGGCTGGTCTTCGAAGAAGATAGGCAGGCCGTCGGCCGCGTAGTCGCGATCGAGGAAGTAGAGATTGATGCCGCCGCCTGCATAGAAGCCCGAGGCAGAAGGCTTTTCAGGCGCAGCTGGCGCAGGCGCCGGTGCTTCCTGTGCGAAGGCGGGTGCAGCGCACACGCCGCCGGACGCTGCCGCGATGGCAAGCGCAGTGATCAGTTTCATTGAAGTCCCCTCCCATGGGCCGCCGAATCCCCCGGCGGTCTCAATTGCTAGCAAATGAGATCGAGAGAAGGCAAGCCGATCAGAGTCCGTAAGCTTTCGCCATTTCCGGATCTTTCGCGGCGACCTGTTTCGCAAGATCAACGATCACCTTCGCCTGTTTCCAGGTGGCGTCGTCCTGCATCTTGCCGTCGATCATCGCGACGCCTGTGCCGTCGGGCATGGCCTCCAGAATGCGCAGCGAGAATTTCACCTCGGCGGCTTCGGGCGAGAAGACGCGCTTGGCGATATCGATCTGGCCGGGGTGCAGCGACCATGCGCCGGCGCAACCCATGAGATACGCGTTCTTGAACTGCTGTTCGCAGGCGGCGAGGTCAGCGATGTCGCCGAACGGGCCGTAGAACGGCTTGATGCCCGACGTGACGCACGCATCCACCATCTTGCCGAGCGTGTAGTGCCACGGGTCCTGTTGAGCCGAGAGGCGCTCGCGGCCTTCGACCGGATCCTCGATCACCTTATACATCGGGTGGCCGCCGCCGACGCGTGTCGTCTTCATTGCGCGGTTGGCGGCGAGGTCGGCCGGTCCAAGCGAGATGCCCTGCATGCGCGGAGAGGCGGCGCAGATTTCCTCGACGAGGGCGACGCCCTGTCCTGTTTCGAGGATGGCGTGGAAGAGGATCGGGCGTGTGATGCCGGCCTTGGCTTCAAGCTGAGCGACCAGCTGGTCCGCATAGTGGATGTCCCACGGGCCTTCGACCTTGGGCAGCATGATGACGTCGTAGACATTGCCAGCCTTGGTGACGATCTCGGTGACGTCGTCGAGGAACCAGGGCGAGTTCAGCGGGTTCACGCGCGTCCACAGGCCGGTGCCGAGTTTCTTCCAGTCGACCATGCTCGCCATCTCGATCGCGCCGGCGCGCGCCTGGATCTTGGCGTCGGCGGGGATCGCGTCCTCAAGGTTCGCGAGAATGACGTCGACCTTTGCCGCCATCTCCGGAGTCTTGGAACGGACTTTCTCGTTATGGCCCGGCACGAAGTGAATCATGCGTTCGAGTTTCACGGGCAGTTCCCGCAGAGGGGCCGGCGCGCCGATCGCGAGCGGCTTGAAGAACTGGCGAGGTGTGCGGCTGCTCATGGTGTCGTCCCGGTCTCAGGCGTTTGCTGCGATGCAGAAACACCGGACGGGGGCGGAGGGCAAGAGTGCGTTTTGTGGTTAGGGGCGCCCGCCTATCGGGGCGCTCCGCGAGTTTGAAGCACAGGAATCCCGCGCGCGATGAAAACCGAGTCCGGTTCAATCATCGGAATGCCGGTGCCGTCCCCGCCATGGGCCAGGAGGAAGTATTCGCGCTGAGGCTCCAGTCTTCCGACAACAAACATGCGCTCCGGCGCGTGCGACGCCGGCGGGTCGTTTGTGTCAGTGACCACCACCGGGATCCATACGGAGCCGGGCAGGACGACGAACCTAGCGTCCTGTTCCTCCCCGGCTATCACACGGATAATGCGAACGAGATCCTGGAACGACTGACAGCCCGTGACGATCCTGTCCGGATTGATTGAGCCGCTGGTTTTTACGGAATTCGCGAACTCGACTTCCAACGCGACTTCGCCTGGCTGGACTTGATCCGGTGTCGGTACGTGCTCCCAAATCGGCACGAACACCGGCTCTGGCGGTACCCGGCATGCTGAGGCCGCAGGCGTCGCGAAGCCGACGAAGGCGAGCGTGATGATCGAAGCAATGATACGCATGGCGCGTTTCCCAACGCTTCAAGCTAGATCGTAGACAGCGGAAATGAAAGTCCCGCGCAGCGGGCCTGCGCGGGGCGGGTCGTCTTGATCGATGATGGAGCCTAGCTCGCGCTCTTCACAGTCTCGTCGATCCACTCGGCGAGTTTCGATTTGGTCATGGCGCCGGTCTTCATCGAGAGCAGCTTGCCGTTCTCGAAAATCAGAAGGGTGGGCAGGCCGCGAACGCCGAACTTGCCCGGCGTCATCGGGTTTTCGTCGGCGTTGAACTTCACCAGCTTGGCCTTGCCTTCGAGTTCGCCAGCAAGTTGTTCGAACGCAGGCATCATCTGCTTGCACGAGCCACACCATTCGGCCCACAGGTCGACAACCACAGGGCCTGTAGCGCCGAGCACTTCGGCATCGAACGTATCGTCAGTGACTTCGGCGAGCGCCATGGCGTGTGTCCTGCAAAAAACTAGGCGGCCGACTCGATCGACGGCGCGGATTCCTTGAGCCATTCGGCCAGGCGCGACTTGTTCATCGCGCCAAGGTGCGTGGCGGTGACCTGACCGTCCTGGAAAATCATGAAGGTCGGCAGGCCGCGAACGCCGAAGCGGCCGGCGGTGAGCGGGTTGTCATCGATGTTGATCTTCACGACCTTGACCTTGTCGCCTAGCTCGGCGGCCAGAGCCTCGAAATGTGGGGAGACCTGCTTGCACGGACCGCACCATTCAGCCCAGAAATCCACGACCACCGGTGTCTTGGCGGCGAGGACTTCAGCGTCAAAGCTGTCATCGGAGACGTTGGCGACGGACATGGGGCAGTTCCTTCAAGTTCAGGACTGATCAGGTAGGCGCGGACCGACGGGTATCCAACAGAGCCCCGCTAAAGGAACAGTTCAAAGCTGTATATGGGCGAGCGCGGAATCGAGCGCTGCTGCCGGTATTTCCATGAGCTGGGGCCCATCTGTCCAGACCAGCAGGCACCGGATGGGACGATTCGGCCAGCGCTGCGACAACACGGCCCGGTAAGCGGCCATCTGGGCAATGTAGGCATCGCCGACGCCCTGGAGGGTGGGGGGGGCGGGGCGGTCGGTTTTGTAATCCACGATCAGGATCCCGGTGTCCGTGATCACCAGACGGTCGATGCGGCCATTGATGGTGACGGCGCCGAGACGGCCGATGACGGGCGCTTCGGCGCGGCCGCCTTCGGCAAAGACGCTGGCGAAGCGCTTGTCCTCGAGCACGCCCATGGTGGCGTCCAGCATTTCACGCCGTTCATCCTGGGTGAGGTCGGCCTGACGTTTCAGGAACGTCTCCGCAGCCTTGCGACGTGTTTTGACCGGCAGGTCGGGCAACACCTCGAACAGCAGGTGGATCAGGCTGCCGCGACGCAGGCGTTCGGCGCGGCCGGCCCCGAAGGGCGAGATGACAGGCGGCTCCGAGGCAGAGGTGAGACGCGAGGGCGACAACACGCGCGCGGCAGTTTCCTGTGGCGCGTGTGTCCGCAGCCAGGCGGGAGGCGCAGCTGAGAGGCCATGCGTGACAGTCTGCGGGATCAGCAAAGCCGGAGCAGCTCCAAGCCGCCGATAGGTGTGGTCCTCGCCGACCACGTCTTGTGCCTGCCCGCCTTCGGCGAGGCGCTGCATGGCTGCCTGGCACACGCGATACCACGACGTCTTCGCAAAACCATCCTTCGTGTTTCCCGCAAACGCGCCGCATACGATCAGGCGATCCTGTGCGCGGGTGAGGGCGACGTAGAGGAGGCGGTGATGTTCGCGCAGGGCGCGGGCATCCTCGATGTCGCGGAGGCGTGCGGTGAGCGGGGTGTCGTTGGACTTGGGACCCGGCCAGAGGGGCGCGCCGTCTTCTGACATGAAAAGCCCGTCACGTTCGCCACGATGGGCGGAGCAGGTGTCGGGGAGGATGACGATGGGGGCTTCGAGGCCCTTGGCCCCATGGACCGTCATGACGCGCACTTCGCCCTGCGGGCCCGAGAGTTCGCGCTTCACTTCGCCGCCACGACGTTCGACGGCATCGAGAAACAGCTGCAGGCTGGGCGGCTGGTCGCTGTCGAAGCCGGCAGCGCGATCGATCAGGGCGGTGACTGGCTCGCGCGCGGGCGCGCCGAAGCGCGAGAGGACCAGCTCCCAGCCGGGCTGGGCGAGGCCGTGGCCGCGTTCCAGCGCGTGCGTCAGGAATTCGTAGGGCGGCTGATGCGCGCGGGCTAGCACATCGGTGAGGAAGGCGCGCATGGGTACGAGTGCGGGGTCGGGCGACTCGCGGAGCGCATTCCATAGAAAGCCCGGGCGCGGATGGGCAAGCGCGAAGAGGCGTTCGTCGTCGAGCCACTTCATCTCAGACCCGTCGCCCGCGGCGACGGCGGCGAAGGGGCCTTTGAGAATTTCTGCTAGCGTGAGGTCGTCTTCCGGGCAGAGAGCGAAGCGGATCAGGTTGAGCAGGTCCTGTACGGCGAGGCTGTCGAGCAGCTGGATGCGATCGGCGCCGGCGACGGGCACGTTCTCGCGCTTCAGCGCCTGCAGGATGCCATCGAAGAGACCCCCTGTGCGGCCCTTCACGAGGATGAGGAAGTCACCCGGTTTGCACGGGCGTTGTTCGCTCTTGTCCCAGACCGCGGCGCCGGCCGCGATTTCGCCCTTGATGAATTTCGCGATGCGGGCCGACAGGCGCGCCTTTGCGCTGCCTTCGTTCTCCATCCCCCGTGGCGCATCCCACGGTTCAGCCGGTTGCGTCTCGGCGCGGGGCTCCAGCGGCCAGAGTTCGACAGACCCATCCTGCGCGCGGCGATAGGGGGTGTGCCGCAAGAGGTCTGCGGTTGCCGGTGGGTTGATCGTGAAGGGCGCATTGCCGTCGAAGGCCGCGGTGTCGAACACTGCGTCCACATAGCTGAGCACTTCGGGCGCCGAGCGGAAGGACATGGCGAGATCGGGCAGGGTGTGCGCCAGCTCGACCGCGACGGAGTTGGTCACGAATTCCTGCCGCTTCTCCAGATAGAATTCCGGATCGGCGCCCTGGAAGGAGTAGATCGACTGCTTGCGGTCGCCGACGACGAACAGCGTGCGCTGGGCGTCGCGCACGGCGCTGGCGCCGGCGAAAATGTCATCGGTGATCGCCTTGAGGATGCGCCACTGGGCGGGGCTGGTGTCCTGCGCTTCATCGAGCAGGATGTGGCTGATGCCTCCATCGAGTTTCCAGAGAATCCATTCCGCCGCATGGCTGCGTTCCAGCAGGTTGGCGGTAGTCTCGATCAGGTCGTCGAAATCGAGGCCGCCACGCGCGCGCTTGCGATCGGCAAAGTCTGCGAACAGCGTGTGGGCGAGGCGCAGGATCGCGGCGGACCGCTCGAAGACACGGCGCGCATTGATGGCGGCGGCGACGGCCTGGATACGGAAAATTTCCGAACCTTCGGGAATGTCCTTGATCTGAAAGAGATCGACGACGGATGGCGCAATCTTCGCGGCCTCCGCGGTGTAGGGGTTCTTCTTGCGCAGGTCGCCCTTGTCGGTAAAGGCGATCGATGTCCACGCGTCGAAGCGTTGCTCGACCGGGGCATCGGACAGGATGAGCACGAGCGTATCGGCAAAGCTGGCGTCGGTCGGCTTGGCGCGCGGCAGGGCTCCGGCGAGATTGCGCAGCGCCTCGCGCGGCAGGGCCGCGCCCATCGCATGGTCGATGATTTCACTGACCGGAACATCGCCGGCGCCGAGATCGATCCGCAGGCGTTCCACCGCATCGTCGATCGTACCCGCTTCGTTGATGTAGCGGGCAATCGCGGTGCGGCGGGGGAGAAGGCTGCGCACGATGTCGAGGCCCCTGCCGCCGCCCGCTTCAGCGGCGGTGCGCGCGGCCTGCATCAGGGCGGCGTCGCCCCGGACGACGCGGCGCGCCATGGCGCGGAAGGCGGCGTCCCACAGGTCGGCTGCGGCGTCGTCATCGAGTTCGGAGAAGCCCGGCGCGATCCTGGCCTCCAGCGGGAAGCGGCGCAGGACGCGACCGCAGAACGCATGGATTGTTTCGATCCGCAGGCCGCCGGGTGTCTCGAGCGCTTTCGCAAACAGCTCGCGGGCGCGACCGATATCTTCCTCGCCATAGCTTTCGAGCGGCCGGCCTTCGAGGTCGGACAGTTTCTGCTTGAGCTGGTCCGCGTCCATGACGCACCAGCCGCCGAGGCGTTCGAACAGGCGCGCCTGCATCTCGCTGGCGGCCGCCTTGGTGTAGGTGACGCACAGGATCGAATCCGGTTCGACACGGCGCAGCAACAGGCGTGCAACGCGGTCGATCAGGACTTTCGTCTTGCCGGACCCTGCATTGGCTTCAACCCAGGCGGATGATTCAGGCAGGGCTGCGAGCCGCTGGCCTTCGGTTGCGTCTTCGTATTCTTTCCAGACGGAAGGCGAGCTCATTCATCGCCTCCTTCGTCTGCGGACCATTCGGCGCGCCGCGCGAGGCGGTCATAGTCGGCGACGTTCCAGATGAATTCGACGCGCGGCTTCGAGTAATAAGGCTGGGCGGGATTGGCGTAGAGTTCGATCAGGCCCTTGAGACCTTCGAGGGCCTTCTCCGCGATCTCGCGGGTCGAGCCGCTGTCGAACTGCAGCGGTTTTCCGTTTGTCTCTTTCAGAGTCGCTGCGCTCATCGAGATCTGGAAATAGATGAGCTCGGACGCGGGCGCTGCGGGCAGGTGACCAAAGCTCGCGCGCGCGCCAATGGCGGCTTCAAGCGCCAGCTGCGGCTCTAGTCCGGTCTCGACCTGCGCGGCCTTCTTGGGCTGGCCTGTCTTGAAATCGATGATCGCGAGCGTTCCGTCTTTCATCAGTTCGACGCGGTCAGCGGTTGCTTTCAGCGTGACTGTGCCCGCCGACGACTCGAACGTGATCG
>CALRWU020000168.1:0-6886 GCA_943371945.1 Azorhizobium sp. AG788 | reverse complement strand
CGAGCTGGCAGGTTGCGCCATCCGGCACGGCGATGATGTTGCGCTTGGTATAGCCGTCGATGGCGTCGGCATTGACCTCCGGCACCATCAGCGGGACCTGCGGGTCATTGCGGAAGGCGCGCGAGGTATCGATCACGATGCAGCCGGCCGCAGAAATGGCGTTACCGTACTTGCGGGCGGCCTGGTCGCCCGTGGCCATGAAGCAGAGCTGGATGGTCGTGAAATCGAATTCGTCGACGTCGCGCGCCTTCAGCGTGGCGTCACCGAAGCTGATCTCCGAGCCCATCATCTTGCGCGAGGCAAGCGCGATGACCTCGGAGGCCGGGAAGCCCCGTTCCGCGAGAATGCCGAGGATTTCCCGGCCCACCATGCCGGTTGCTCCCAGAACTGCGATCTTCAACGCCATGCCCGTCTCCATCTGCGTGCAACGCATATAGGTGTTCGTCGTGTTGTGGTCACATTCGTGCGGTTTGCTGGCCGCATTAGCCCGTTGGCTGGGTGGCGCGTATCGGCCGCACCGCCGGAATGCCGGGTCCAGTTGCCTCAAATCAGTCCGCGAGCCTAGAGGATGCGGACGGATTCGTGCGGCTGGGGCCCACTGAATGGGCGATTGGGAGTCGGAATGTCGGACCTTGCCGCGCTCGTGCGACGCTATGTCGACCGTTACAATTCGAACGATGTCGAAGGCATGCTCGACTGTTGTGCCGACGACGTGATCTTCGAGACGATCACCAATCCGGGCGGCATGATCCGGCTGAACGGCAAGATCGAGATGCGCGAGATCATCGAGGCGACCACGCGGGCCTTCCGCGAGCGCCGGCACGAGGTGGTCAGCATTCTGGTCGACGGCGAAAAAGCTGCGGCGGAAACTGTGTTTTCTGGCGTTGCGGCGACGGAGCTGGGACAGCACGTCAGGCCCGGCGAGCATATCTCGATCCGGGGTGCGACCATGTTCGAACAGCGCGACAACAAGCTGGCGCGGATCTGCGACTACAGCTGACCCCTATTTTTCACTCCAGACGCCCATTTCATTTCCGCCGGGCTCGCGGAAGTGGAAGCGGCGGCCGCCGGGAAAAGCGAAGATCGGCCGCGTGATGGCGCCGCCTGCTGCGATCACGGCTGCTTCGGCGGCTTCCAGATTGTCTGTTTTCAGGATGACCAGCGGGGCCGCGCCGACATGCTCGGGATCGCCTTCGATGCCGCCATCGAGGCCGGCATTGGTCATCGCGGCGTAGGTCGGACCGTAGTCCTGGAATGACCAGTCGAACGCCCTGGCGAAGAAGCCCTTGCTGGCGGCGAGATCGCCACTGGCGAATTCCACATAGTCGATCTTGAGAAGGGTCATGCGCGCGCCTCTGTGTTCTTGATATGTTCTAGCTGTTGCGGTGAGGCTCTTCAAGAGCGGTGGCGAATGTTTCGCGCGCCCTAAAGGTGTTTGAGGATCGCGTCGGCCATCTGGCGGGTCGACAGCGAGCCGCCGAGGTCCGCTGTGCGCGCGCCGTCGACCAGCGCCCGGTTGACGGCGTTGAAGATGCGGTCGGCGGTTTCGGGGCGACCAAGGCTCCAGCGCATCACCATCTCGAGTGACAGGATCGCAGCGATCGGATTGGCGAGGCCCTTGCCGGCGATGTCGGGCGCGGAGCCGTGCACCGGCTCGTAGAGCCCCGGCACGCCGGGATCGCCCAGCGCGGCTGACGGCAGCATGCCGATCGAGCCGGTCAGCATCGCAGCTTCGTCCGAGAGGATGTCGCCGAACAGGTTGTCGGCCAGCAGGACGTTGATGTCCTTCGGCGCTTTCACGAGGTGCATGGCGGCGGCGTCTGCCAGCATGTGATCAAGCTTCACGTCGGCGTACTGTTCGGCGTGCAGCTTGGTCACTTCCTCGCGCCAGAGCAGGCCGGAATCCATGACGTTGGATTTCTCGCAGGAGAGTACGCCGGCAAATTTGCTGTTACGGACGCGGCCACGCGCCAGTTCGAAGGCGCGGGCGGCGACACGGCGGATTTCGCTGGTCGTGTAGCTCTGCGTGTCGACGCCGCGGCGCTCGCCATTCGGCAGGGTCTCGATCGTCTTGGGCTGGCCGAAATAGACGCCCGAGGTCAGCTCTCGCACGATCATAATGTCGAGGCCTTCGACCAGTTCCTTCTTCAGCGCGGAGGCGCCAGCAAGGGACGGGAAGCAGAAGGCCGGACGCAGGTTGGCGTAGACGTCGAGATTCTTGCGCATCGCCAGAAGCGCTGCTTCCGGGCGCTTGTCGCGCGGAACACGGTCCCATTGCGGACCGCCGACGGCGCCCATCAGGATCGCATCCGACTTGCGGGCTTGCGCCATCACCTCTTCGGTCAGCGGCGTGCCGAACTGATCGTAGGAGACGCCGCCGAAGAACGCCGAGTCGATCTGCAGGTCGGGCGCAACATGCACGGCGACGCGACGCGCCTCCTCGGTCACTTCCGGGCCAATGCCGTCGCCGGGCAGAAGCAGCAGGGTTTGCACGTTGGTCATGGCGTCGTTTCCGTCTTGATTGCGAGGCGTCTTAGGCCGTTTCAGCGCGCCGGGAAACCCGCTGGGCGCCGATATCCATGGTCTCCTTCGCCACTTCGCCAATCACCTTCCGCAGCCAGGCGAGAACCGGGTCTGCGGCGCGCACATGGCTCCACACGATGGTAAGGTCGAGCCCGGTATTGGGGATCGGCGGCTCTTTCAGAATCAGACCGAAGGTTTCGGCGAACCGCGAGGCGAAGACACGGCTCTGGGTGGTCGCCATGTCGGTCTGCGAAACGGCCGCAAGCGCTGCGATGAAGTGTGGCGTTACCAGCGCCATCCGTCGTGTGACGCCAAACTTGGCCAGCTGTGCGTCGAGGTCCGAGCCGGCATCGCCGAAAATCGAGATCCCGACATGGCTGACCTTGCCATAATCTTCGGGCGTCCATTTTCGTTTCGCCATGGGGTGGCCCTTGCGCAGGACGAGTGCGAGCCGATCATGGGCGTAGGTTTCGCTGCGGGCGCCGGGGGGAAGGGCTGCGGTAGAGGTCGCGAAGACAAGGTCGAGCTGTCCGGATTCCGAGCGCGCGATGATGTTGGGACTGTAGTTCTCGAAGCGGATGTCGATGCCGGGGGCTTCCTTCGCGAGCCGCGCCATGAGGGTCGGGGCCAACAATAGCGTGTGCGTATCGAGGCCAGCGATGCGCACGGTCCGCTGTGTGCGGGCCGGATCGAAGCCGGGATCGCGGAAGACGGCCTTCACATGGTCGAGCGTCGTAATCAGCTGAGCCGAAAGCGCTTCGCCGCGCGGACTGAGCGCGTAGCCCGCTGGCGTGCGAACAAGGAGCGGATCGCCGAGTATTTCGCGCAGGCGGGCCAGGGCGCGACTCATCGCTGGCTGGCTGAGGCCGACATCGTGCGCTGCATGGCTGACATTGCGCCGCTTCAGCAGGGCTTCGAGCGCCGGAAGCAGGTTGAGGTCGATCGCCGAGATATTCACTTCGCGCATGACAAAAATACCAACTATGCATTTCTGGTATGGTGAGGCAGGGCGTATGTTGCTGTCAACAAGCGATGGAGACCGCCATGACCGACACAAAAGGACTGATCACCGTCTTCGGCTACGGCCCCACGGGTGAGGCCACGGTCGAGCGCTTGCTGGCGCGGGGGCAGGCGGTGCGGGTGGCGCAGCGCAAGCGGCCGGCAAATCTTCCTGCCGGCGTTTCCTTCATCAACTGCGACGCGCTCAACGCCGATGATGTGAAGCGGGCGATGGCGGGATCCGAGCAGGCGGTCATCACCGTCGGGTTCGCGTATACGAGCAAGGTCTGGCAGGAGGCCTGGCCGAAGGCGATGCGCAACTTCATTGCTGCGGCGGAGAGCGCGAACACCCGGGTGGTCATGATCGACAACCTGTACATGTACGGCCCGCAGGATGAGCCGCTGCATGAAGACATGCCGCTGACATCCTACGGCAAGAAGCCTGCGGTTCGCGCCGAGGTGACCCGCATGTGGCAAGCGGCTGCGCGCGCCGGAAAGATTCGCTGGGTCGCCCTGCGAGCGCCGGATTTCTACGGAGCCGGCGTGCGAAACTCGCAGCTGGGCGAGACTGCCCTGGCGCGAATGGCGCAGGGAAAGTCAGCGCAGATCCTGATGGCGCCCGACCTGCCCCATGCGGTTGCCTATGTGCCTGACATTGGCCGCGCGGCCGTGACCCTGCTGGATGCTCCGGACGATGCGTTCAACCAAGTGTGGCATGTGCCATGCGCTCCGACGCGGACGCCGCGCGAACTGCTGCAGATCGGCGCCGATGCGGTGGGCAAGCCGCTGAAGCTGATGGCGATGCCGACGCTCATGCTGCGGGCCATCGGGCTGTTCTCCCCCTTCCTGCGCGAGTGCATCGAAATGCGTTTCACCTGGAACCGCCCCTACCATGTCGATGCGACCAAGTTCGGGCGTCGTTTCTGGTCGGACGCGACGCCGTTCGAAGTGGGCATTCCCGCCGCGATCCGCAGCTTTCCGGCTGCTGACACGGCGCAGGCAAAAACAAACAAGAGCAGGGGACATACCCCGGCCGCGACCACAGCCACGCCATAAAACAGAGACGGGCTGTCCTCCCCGCCCGGCAGGTGGATATGATCCGCCTGCCGGGATCGCCTTGGGCGACCGGGAGGGAGTGGGCGATGGCGCTGTTCAATTTCGACTACAAGGGCGATCCGCTGGCGTCGCACGCTAAGTTCGCGGGGCGGCTGATGATAAACATTGTCGTAGCGCAGGTGCTGGTCGCGGTAGCGCTTGGCATCGGCATGTGGGGCTACATGTCGACTGAGGGCATGAAGCCGATCGACGCCTTCCTCAATTCGACGATGCTGCTCGGCGGGATGGGGCCGGTTGGCCCGGAATTGCAGACAGATGCCGGAAAACTCTTTGCGGGGTTCTACGCGCTCGGCTGCGGGCTCGTTCTGGTGCTGGTTTCAGGCATCGTGCTGGCGCCGGTGTTTCATCGCGTACTGCATGCGCTGCATGTCGATGACGACGAGAAGAGCTGAGACCTATTCGGTCTTCTCGGCGTCCATCTCGCTGAGCGCTTTCTTTGCATCGGCTGAGCCGAGGTCAGCTGCGCGCTGGTACCAGTCGCGCGCCTTGCGCGTGTCGTTCATGTAGACGTCCTGCACGTACATGCGCGCGACCGCCAGAATGGCCTCGACATTTCCCTGCGCCGCTGCGCGCTCCATCATCTTGAGGCCGGAGCTTGGCTGCAGCTTGTAGCCGTCCTTGCCGAACGCCATGTGCTCGCCGACCCAGAGTTGTGCGCCTGCGACGCCTTTCTCGGCGGCAAGTTCCATGTCGGTGAAGCCGCCCTGCTGGGCCATGTAGTCCTGCGACGCGAGGCGATCCTGTGCGCGCTTGAACAGCGCCCAGCCATTGCCGCTCTCGGCCAGCGCATCGAGCTGGACGGGATCGTCGGCGACCGCATCGAAAGCGGGCTTCTCGGCGGCGAGCTTGTCGGCGAGGTCTTTGGCCTTGGCGATCTCGGCGGCTGTGCGCGAGTCGAGTTTCGCGGCCGGAGCAACGCCAGCCTCGGCCGCGGGTTTCACCGTCGCGTCCTCGGTTCCGGCGACGTCAGCGGGTTTGCCGCAGGCAGCGAGAGTGAGCCCGAGAACAGACGCGATCAGGCTGCGCATCAAGACAGCCACCTCAGGCAAGCCATGGGCGGGAGAGTTTCCGCTGGTCTTCGAACGCCGTGATCTCGGCGGCGCGTTGCAGCGTCTCGCCGATGTCGTCGAGGCCGGCCAGAAGGCTGGCCTTGCGGCCCTGGTCGATGTCGAAGTGGTAGACCTTGCCATCGGGCGCTGTGACGCTCTGCGCGGCGAGGTCGATGTTGAACATGTGGTTCGGCCCGCCGGCCTGTTCCATCAGGCTGTCCACGACCTCACGCGGCAGCACGACGGGCAGGAGGCCATTCTTGAAACAGTTGTTGTAGAAAATGTCCGCGAAGCTCGGCGCGATCACGACGCTGAGCCCCTGGTCGAGCAGCGCCCAGGGCGCGTGCTCGCGCGAGGACCCGCAGCCGAAATTCTCCTTGGCAATCAGGATCGCGGCCTGCTTGTAAGCCGGCTTGTTGAGCACGAAGTCCGGATCGGGCGTTCCGTCGGGCCGCGTCTTGAAGTCGAAGAACAGGCCCTTGGCGAGACCTTCGCGCGAGACGGTCTTCAAGAACTGCTTGGGAATGATCTGGTCCGTGTCGATGTTGGCGATCGGCAACGGGGCAGCGGTTCCGGTGAGATGGGTGAACGGTTTCATGGCGGTGGGTATCGCACGGGAAATCGGGCGGAGGGAATAGGCTCCGGCAGGACCACCCGCTCAGCTTGACGCTTCCGAGAGCACCAGCGTCGGGACGTTCATTGTCTTGTCGCGGACAGAGAAGACGCGGGTGCCGGCGCGGCGGCCGGGGCGGATGGAGGTGACGGCGATGTTCTGGGCGATCAGGCGGGCGTGGGCGGCTTCGAGGTCTGGCACTTTCCAGGAGAGCCCCCAGAGCTTGTCCGGCTGGTTGCCGATGCCGCCGGTTAGCTTGTGCGCGAGTTCGATGGTGAGGCCGCCGATGCGGAAGAACATCAGGCGCATGTCCCAGTCGGGATTGGAGCGGTCGAGTGCGAGGCGCAGGCCCAGCCGCGCGCCATAGAGTGCGGTCGCGCGATCAGGGTTGGCCGTGTTGATCACGACGTGATCGAGGGAGGAAATGATGTCCGGCTTGGCGGGCTTGCAGGCAAGCGGGTCGGGCGCCTTCCGCTGCAGCAGGAAGATGCGGACGCCATGGGTGTGGGTGTCGTCGAGGCGGGTGCGCGACCAGTAGCGCGCCTTGCCGGAATAGGGATCGACGCTTTCCGAGGCGATGATCTCG
>CALRWU020000167.1:0-6888 GCA_943371945.1 Azorhizobium sp. AG788 | reverse complement strand
TGGCTTCATCGAGTTTGCCGGCGGCGGAGCCTTCGCCGCGGAAGGAGGCGGTGAATTCCGACGACAGGCCGACGGAGCCGACGCTGATGGTGGGGATGCCGGTCAGCTTTTTGACCCAGCCCGCGAGGTTGAGGCCGTTCGGGCCGTCGATCTCGGGGAATTCGGGTTCGAGGATGCGACGCTGTGAGCAGTGGATGGCGTCGACGCCGGCGGCGACGAGGACGCGGGCCCAGCCTTCGAGCTCTTTCGGGTTGGTGGCGAGCTTCGCGTTGTAGTCGACCGACTTCCACTGCGAGACGCGGATGATCATCGGCATGTCGCCAATGGCGGCGCGACAGCGGCGGATGGCTTCGGCTGCGAATTCGGAGCGCTGTTCGATAGTGGCGCCGCCGAAGCGGTCGGTGCGCTGGTTGGTGACGGCCCAGAAGAACTCGTCGATCAGGTAGGCGTGGGCGCCGTGCAGTTCGATGACATCGAAGCCGAGGCGCTTGGCGTCAGCGGCGGCGTCGGCATAGGCCTGCGCCATGTCGATGACGTCGGCTTCGGTCGGCTCGTCGGCGATCTTCTTGCCGGTGAGGGTGATGCCCGAGGGGCCATCGGACGGCGCATCCGGGAAGTGGCCGGTGCCGGGCTTGCGGCTCATGCCCTGGTGCCAGATCTGCGGACCCATCTTGCCGCCGGCAGCGTGAACCGCGTCGATGACCTTCTTCCAGCCGTCGAGGGCCTTCTCACCCCAGAACAGTGGGATAGCGGCGTCGTTGGAGGCGCCCTTGCGGCGGGTGAGCGTGCCTTCGGAGAGGATCAGGCCGACTTCGGCGGCGGCGCGGCGCTGGTAATAGGCGACGTTCTCGTCAGTGGGATAGGCGTCCGGCGAGCGCGAGCGCGTCATCGGAGCCATGACGATGCGGTTCTTGAGTTCCACCCCGCGCAACGTGAAGGGGCGGAAAAGCGGCGATACATCGGTCATGTGACGGGTCCCGTGAGCGTATGCTCGCATGTCGGACGCCAAGGGCCGTTCGTCAATGCAGGCAGGCTAAGCAATCGGTTGCGGCGAACTGGCGCGTCTGCCGTCGAGGAAGATGGCCACGACGGTGAGCACGAGATAGATCGCAAGGGCGTTGGGGCCGAAGCTGAGCAGGTTGTCCGAGACCTCCGCCGGCATCAGGGCCGCAATGATCTGCACTGTGACCAGCAGGGCGAGGAAGGCAGCGGCGGGCCAGGCGTTGAGGCCGGTGCGCACGCGCTGGGCTGCCCAGAACATGCCCGCGACGCCGAGGAGGCCGATCTCCACCGCCTGCTCCACCACGGGCAGATTCCAGAGGGCGAAACCGACTTTGGGTCCGTCGGGATAGAGAAGCAGGTCGGGGCGATGGACGAGGAGATCGGCGAGCCAGTGCGAGAACACGACGAGGCCGATGACGATCGCTGCGCGCGTGGGGAGGCGCAGCAGCAGCTTCGCGAGTAGCCCGGCAATCACAGACCAGGCGAGTGCGGCGGGCAGCGAGTGTGTCCACGGCATGTGTTCGAGGACGAGCGGGCTTCCGGGAAGCGCGGGATCGGACCTGCCCCGCTCGACGCCTGCGATGATGAGGGCGGACCAGCCTATGTCGACGAGCTGTGCGCCGGCGATCAGCGTCCACATCGGGGCGCGAGGTTCAGCAGCCTTTGCCGCGAGCGCGGCGGCGTAGTGTCCAGCGAACATGAGCAACTCCCCGATCCGCACAGGATAGGGAGCGCGCCCGGTTCAGCAAGCCGCAAAGCGACCTAGCGAATCGAAGGCAGGACGAGCATCACAACCAGCGGGGCCGTCAGCACGATGACGGCCATCAGGATGGTGACGCTTGTCGGTATGTGCGGGACACGCATCATGGGTATTCTCGGGATCCAGTCTTGCGGACAAGTGTTATGAATTCACCCGTGTGAGATTGAGGCGGTGGCGAGGTGTCATCATGACGGCGGGGTCCGTCGTCATGCGGCGCCGCAGCATTTCTGCGACTGCTGACACGAATGGGCAGCGCGGCGTGCAAGTGTTTGTCGTCGCTGATGTGGGAGGATGGAATGGCGGTGTTGCCGTTGGTGGGCGGGTGCATGTGCGGAGCGCTGCGCTATGAGGTGAGCGCGCCGCCGGTGATGATCTATAATTGTCACTGCACGAACTGTCAGAAGATCAGCGGTTCGGCCTTCAATGTATCCGTGATCATCGCCGAGGCGTCCCTGCGCTTCACCAAGGGCGAGCCTGCACGCGTGGATTGGGCAGCCGATAGCGGGTCGACGCGGTACGGCCTGTTCTGCGGGGCGTGTGGCAGTCGTATCGTCAACGGTGGCGAGCCATCAACCGGCGTGTTCAGCCTGCGCGCGGGAACGCTGGACGACACAAGCTGGGTACAGCCGGTGGGCGACACCTACACGCGCAGCGCACAGCCATGGGTGAAGTTCGTTGAAGGCGGGCTGCGGGCGGATAAGACGCCAGCGGACTACGCGCCGTTCGTTGCGGCGTTCAGGGCGCAGGGACGGTTCTAGGTTTCGTCCTTGTCGCGCTCGCGTTTGGCGCCGTCGAGCTTCCGGATGACGGCCGTCTTCTCGATCTGGTCGCGCTGCTTCTCGCCCTTGGTGCGGCCGAAGAGCAGACGCTGGGCGGCAGCGTCAGCTTCCTTCTGCTCGCGCGCCTTGCGCTTGCGGAGGTCCT
The DNA here is from genome assembly GCA_943371945.1 of Azorhizobium sp. AG788. GTDB lineage: Bacteria > Pseudomonadota > Alphaproteobacteria > Caulobacterales > Hyphomonadaceae > UBA7672. Next base: position 4,202 of record CALRWU020000167.1, on the reverse strand, counting down.
TCAGGTTGATGATGTCGGCCATTGAAGCACCCCTGCCTTTCGCGAGGGCGCATCTTGCCAGCGCTGGCGTGGCAATCAACCCGTGTCTGCTGTGATGTGTTAACGGCTACGGCCGCTCGCGACCACGCGGCCGGCGGCGGCGCGAATCCAAGCGGCTGTGGGCTTTTCGAAGACGCGCATGGACGCGATGGAGACGAACGCGGTTGCGGCGAGGACGATGCCCATCAGGATCAGTTCGGCCACGATACTTGTTCCGAGCACGGCGAGCACGACCTGGGATGCGATCACGATGATGATCGGGTGCAGCAGGTAGGCCGAGTAGCTGGCGTCGCCGAGCTGGGTGAGGACGGTCTCGGGCGCGCGGGTGCGGTAGAGGTCCTGCGCTGCGGCGGCGAAGACCAGCAGGAAAGCCGGGAGGCCGTAGCGCACGATCGACGGCTGACCGAGGGGGATGATGGCCGGCAGTATTGCGAAGCCAACTGCGCCGGCGAGCGCGAAAGGCCAGACCGGATTGGCGCGCACCCAGTTGATGACGGAGTCATTTCGCAGGGCGTGCGCGAGGACGCAGCCGGCGGCGAACTCGAACAGGATCGGGTTGGCGTAGACATGCGCGATGACGCTCTCGCCGGACAGATTGGCGGTGAGCCAGACGAGGGAGATCAGGGCGATGACGCCGGTCAGCCTGTAGGCGCGCGGCAGCAGCAATGAGATTGCGAACAGCGCGTAGAACATCATCTCGTAGTTCAGCGTCCAGCCGACGCCGAGAATGGGATAGGCCTGCCCGTTAGCGTCGACATGCGGAACGAAGAACAGGCTGGCGAGGACAGAGTCGGGCGTCAGCAGTGCGCCGGAGAATGTCCACGGCCGAACGATGACCAGCGCGATGACGACGAAGGTGGCGAGCCAGTAGAGCGGCACGATGCGCGCGATACGCTTGGTCGCGAACCAGGCCGGCGTCTCGTCATCGCGCGTGGTGTGCACCATGACGAAGCCCGAGATCACGAAGAACAGGTCGACGCCGCCGGACGGCAGATCGAGATAGGAACGGCCGAGCGGATCGGCCGGATGCAGGAAGCGGATCAGGCAATGATAGGCCACGACCGCGTAGGCGGCCAGCGCGCGCAGGTTCTGGATGTTGTTCAGCACGCTGATCAGTTCCTTGCCGGGCCGTGGACCAGGCCACGAACCACGGTTGCGCGATGCAGGAACGCTGCCATCCGTAGCGGCGCAGAAGAGCGTTAATGCGCTTCCGCGGAGGCGGTCTGGACGGGGGCGTCTTCCGTTTTCGGGATCATCGAGAAGGCGCGGGCGGCGCGGAAATCGCCCAGCTCGAAGGTAATCTGCTTCGGCTTCTGGTCTTTTGCGCGGGCGGCAGGATTGAGGTTAACCTGCACGGCTTCGCGCGGATCGAGCTGTTCGAGGCCTTCGATCGCCGAAGGGTTGAAAGCGAAGAGCCAGATCGGATTGCCGACTTCATCCTTGGCGGCCATCACCTTGCCAGCCCATTCGATACGCGCGACGGAGCGCGGCGCGGCGGCGAGCTTGGCGCTGGCGCCGGCAAGTGAGCCGAGCCAGGGCTCCGGCAGTTTTTCGGGATCACGGAAGATGAGCTGGGCGGAAGCGGGCGTAACGCCGGCGGCTGGCATGGCGACGACGAGGCGGGTCGCGATGGGATCGCCCGGCACGCGGCGCAGTCCGAACATCAGGCCCGTGGTCTTGTCGGTCTGGCTGATGGCCCAGCGATCATGCTCGGAGCGCGAGGCGCCCCAGGTGGAATGGGCGGCGGGGTATTCGAGATAGGTGAGCTTGGCGAACTGGCGATAGCTGTTGCGTACGGTGGCAGAGACGGAGACGACCTCCGGGTGGCCGCAGCCGAGCGACTTGGCGTGCTCGGAGACCTGCGCGCGGAGGCGATTCATCTCGGCGGGGTTGGTCTTGGCGCGGAGGAGTTCGCCTTCGGCCTGGTAGAGGCCGGAGCGCAGGGCGAGGCGTTCGCCTTCGGAGAACAGGTGGCAGGTCTCGTCCGCTGCGCTGATCGCGACGCGCTCCAGCCAGGTGCGGCGCACGGCGGCCGGATCTGCCAGCGCTGGGGCGGCGACGGTGAGCAGGAGGGTCGGAATGAGGAGGCGGGCAAGCATCGGCTGACGCTAGGGTGAGCCGATTTAGGATAGGTTACGGGCGCTGCGCAGTCTCTTCCCGGAGTTCCTTCGCGACCGAAATCACGCCGCAGACGAGCAGGCCAAAAATCGCGGCGAGGACATAAACGCCAAGGCGTTCGGCCTCCGGCGTTGGCTGGCTGACGACGAATTTGACGGTCTCGAGCATCGTGCTGGGCCAATTCATTAACGCGATCGTGTGGAAAATGGTGCAAAGCGGGCGCCAGCCAGCGGATTTGTGGTAAACGTCCTGATGCCTCGCGAGATTCCCGCCCACATCTGGGTGTCAGCCCTGTTGCGCCGTGCATCTGTCGCGGGTGCTTTCGCGACGATTGTCCATCGCGGGGACGAGGACCGGGGCGATGTGCTGATCAAGGTCACCCGCGCGCGCGGCGAGGCCAAGCTCTATGCGCCGGCGTTCAATCCGGAAGGGCCGACCGGGTTCGAACGGCTGGCGGCTGACGACGAGCCGGCTGCGGACGCGCTGATCGCCAAGCGGCTGAAGAGCGACCGGGACCTGTGGGTGGTCGAGATCGAGGACCGCGAGGGGCGGCACTTCCTCACCGAGAATGTGCTGGAGCCTTAGCGTTCCAGCGAGGCGTTCGGCGGGGCGGCCGGGATTTCGGCGGCGCGGCGCGATTTCACATAGACCAGCCCGCACTGTCCCTTGGGGTCGAGGTGAATGCGGGTGGGTTGGGCGCCGAGCAGAGATCCGCTGGCGTCGTGGAACGCGGCTTCGGTCGGATGCGCATCCGGCGGCATCGTCGTGTAGTCGATGTGCGCGGGCAGGTTGTCCCAATAGCGCGTGTCGGCTTCCGGCGCGGTGGAGTCCGCCACCAGCAGCGCGCCGATGCCGACGACGGCCAGCCCTGCGGCCCACAACAGCGCGTCGTCTGAGTCATCATCATCGCTGTCGTCGTGACCGTGATGGCGGCGATCATAGTGATCGTTGTCGTTCCATGCATTCCACGACGCCACGTCGAGCGCGACATCCGCGAGTTGCAGGGAGACTGCGCCGACGACGGTTGCGCCATCCTTGAACTGCGCCTTGCCGGCGAGGATCTTGTCGACCTGACGTCCGCCGCGCGTGGTCGCCTGCCAGTAGAGGTCTTCGCCGAAGTTGGCGCGATAGGGCACGCCAGCCGCCATGAAGGTGACGCTGGCTTCGGGCACGGGATCGGGTTCGAGATAGGTGAGCACTTCGCCGTACTCGCCCTCGCCGATCTTTGTCGTCGACAGGCCCATGTCGGCGATGGCAAGGATGCGATCACCGGGGGCGGGGATGTAAATGTCGGCGCGCGATTGCGTGGCGCGGCTGTAGAAGTCGCGGGCCAGAACCGTATTGCCTTCGCATTGCGAGGCCCAGCCGGACAGTACGTCGAGAACGGCGAAGTCGGACTGATAGCGCTGGTCTTCGGCGAATGCGTCCTGCAACTGGCCGCCCTGGAAAACGGCGCGAGCGTTGCCGTAATCGCCCTGCGCCAGATAGATCAGGCCGCGATAGTAGAACGCCATCGCGCGTTCATAGGCTTCGCCCTTGAACTCTTTCGAGCGCTCTGGCGTGAAGTTGGAACGTGCTTTTTCCGCGCGTGGGTTATCGGCGTAGAGCGTCTCGATGCGGTTGAGCGCGTCGTCGAAGGAGGCGGCGGCGGTCGCGTAGTCGCCGGCCTCGAACGCGGCGAGGCCGGCGCGTTCCTGGTTCAGCACGCGGTTACGTTCGCCGCCGGTCAGCACCGACGCATACAGGTGGTGGGCGCCAGCCGGCTTGTCGGCCAGCCACGCATCCATCTTGTTGGGCGCGACATAGACCGTGTCGTCCACTGTTCCGCAGGCGGTGAGCCCGAAGGCCGCCGCTGCGGTCAGCAGTCCGATCCGGAAGCGCGCCCGCGCCATGGCCCGTCCCCGCCTGATTATCTGTAGATGACGTCGTCAGCGCCGGCGCGTGCGACCTGGTACATGCCGGTCCAGACGATCTCGCTGGTCTCGAGGTTCACCATTTCGAACGTCACCTGGTTGTAGCGCTGGATCAGGCCCTGGCTCGGCTGG
>CALRWU020000166.1:0-6906 GCA_943371945.1 Azorhizobium sp. AG788 | reverse complement strand
AGACGCGCGCGACGCTGTTCTGCGCAACGAAGCAATTGCACGCGCCGACTGGCAGGAAGCCATCGAGCATGGAGCCGTCGGCCAGTCGATCACGAACCTTCTCACCTTCCCTTTCGTGCGCTCGGCTTATGAGCGCGGCGATCTGGCGATGAACGGCGCGTGGTTCTCGATCGGCAAGGGCGAGCTGCACTGGCGCAGTGACGAGACCGGCGCCTTCTCGGTTGTCGCTGCCGAGGATCCAGTGATCGATCAGGACAACAAGATCTAGCCTGTCACCTCAGGGGGCGGGACACGCCAGCGGGTCTTCAGCCGTGATGGGCGTGGCGCCGACCTTGGTGATGCGCCAGCCATCGGCAAACTTCATCAGCGTGTACGAGCTTGCACGATCCTTCGGCGGCAGCGGTTCGCCGTTCGCTTTCAGGCGCGAAAATTTCATGCCGGCCCACGCCGTGTCAGCGCCGGTCATGCAGGCTTTCACTTCGAAGATATCCGAGTGGTGATAGCCCTGCGCGCGAAGGTTATCGAAGCTGCGATCGAGACTGGCCTTCTGCTCTTCGATCGTCGGCCCCGTACGATAGAAGTCACGCGCAATGGTTGCAGTGTCGTGCTTATTCCACGCCTTGGTATAGTCCCACATGAATTGCTCGACGACCAATTCAGGCGCGGTCGCCGGAGCAGTGGCGCAGGCCGACACAGCCAGGGCGGCGAGAGCAATGAAGAAGCGCATGAGTTTCAATCCAGTGCCGGTTTGCGCAGCAGGAGCAGCGCGACAAAGCTGAGACCTGCCGCCGCGCTGAGGTAGATGCCCACGAGCGGCAGTCCACCCTGCTGCGCCAGAGCCTGCGCCGCAACCGGCGTGAAGCCGCCGCCGATCACGCCGCCGACATTGAACGCAACGCTGGCGCCTGTGTATCTCACGCGTGCGGGAAACAGACCGGGCAACCATGCCCCAAGCGGTCCATACACGAAGCCCATCATCAGGAGCAGGATCGACAGGAAGATACCGATCAGCAGGAGATCGCCGCCGCCCATCATCGGGCCGATCAGGAAGCCGGTTGCTATGCTGAGCGCGCAGCCGACCGAGAGCACGAGTCGCGGCGTCGTTGCATCCGACCAGTAGCCGGCCACCACGATGCCGCCCGCCATGAAAAGGATCGCAACCAGCTGGATCTGCAGGAAGGTCTCGCGCGGAATGGCGAGCGTGGTCGTGCCATAGCCGAGCGCGAAGGCTGTCGCGATGTAGTAAATGCAGAAGCACGCCACGACGCCGAACGTGCCGCCGATGGTTTCCTTCCAGTGGTCGCGGAAGAGTTCGCCAAGCGGGATGGCGGGCGGGCGTTCCTGTTCAAGCACCGCCTTGAAGGCCGGCGTCTCGGTCAACTTGAGCCGCACCCACAAGCCAATGATCACCAGAAGCGAACTGGCCAGGAACGGGATACGCCAGCCCCACGCGATAAAATCGTCTTGCGTAAGCACGAGACCCAGCAACAGGAACAAGCCATTGGCGGCGATGAAGCCAACGGGCGCGCCAAGCTGCGGGAACATGCCGAAGCGCGCCTTCCATCCCGGCGGCGCATTCTCGACGGCCAGCAAAGCGGCCCCGCCCCACTCGCCGCCAAGTCCCAACCCCTGTCCGAAGCGGAGGATGCACAGCAACAGCGGAGCGATCCATCCCGCCTGCGCGTAGGTCGGCAGGAAGGCGATCGCCATGGTCGAGCCGCCCATCAGCATCAGCGACCAGACGAGCGTGGATTTTCGGCCAATGCGATCCCCGAAATGTCCGAAGGCGACGGCGCCGACCGGTCGCGCGATGAAGGCGATTGCGAACGTCGCATAGGACGACATCAGCTGCGCCGATTCCGACTCGGACGGGAAAAACAGAGCCGGAAACACCAGGGCCGCGGCGGTGGCGTAAATGTAAAAATCGTAGAATTCGACCGCCGTGCCGACAAGGCTGGCCGTGAGCACGCGCGCAGCCGGCGCGCGTTGGGTAGTGGCTGTCATCTTCCGCCCCTGCTGTATCTACGGCGAGGGTTAGCCGTCCGCGCCGCGACTGGCCAGAGGGCAGGTCGTGCGCTGTCCCATATGGCGCTAATGTGTAGAGTGCTCCGGCGGCGACAGGAAAACCGGTGGACCAGACGTTCGGATATTATCGCGCCTTCATCAGCTATTCCCAGCAGGACAAGGTCTGGGGCCGGCGGATCCATACATGGCTCGAGACCTACCGCCTTCCCGCCGACGCGATGCTGCACCGCAGCCGGGACCGGAAGCTGGGACGGTTCTTCCGCGACGATGAAGACATGGCGGCGGCGGCCAACATTGCCGAGATAGTCCGCAATGCGCTGGACTGCGCGGAAGCGCTGATCGTCATCTGCTCGCCCCGCTCGGCGCAGTCGAAATGGGTGAATGCAGAGATCCAGCACTACCGGCGCACGGGACGTTCCAACAAGGTCTTCGCGGTCATCATTGATGGCGTGCCCAACTCGGGCGATCCCGAAACGGAGTGCTTCCCGCCTGCCCTGCGTGCGGCTGGCGATCCCGACGATCCCCACGCCCTGCCGATCGAGCCGATGGGGCTGGATGTTCGCAAGGAAGGACAGGCGCGCGTTTGCGCACGGCTGGCGGCAGGACTGCTGGGCGCTGATTTCGACGAGCTATGGCAGCGTGATCGCCGCCGGGCGGAAGCGCGCCAGCACCTGATCATCGGCGGGCTTGCGGCGATCAGCACAGTATTCGCAGTGCTGGCGGCCACGGCGATCTGGCTGGGTGCGCAATCGGAACGCAATGCCGCAGAGGCGCGGGCGCGCGGCGCAGAAGCGGAGGCTGCCCGCGCGAGGCTGCAGCGCGAATATCTCTCCATGCTCGGCGAAACGGTCATCGAGGATGTGCTTATGCAGAACGAGGTACCGGGGAACATCGCAACCGACAATCCCGATATCTGGTTTCCGCTGATGATCAACGAGCAGGGTCAGTTGGCAGCGGCGCGGGACTACAAGAACGGCCGTATTCTTGCCGTCGCGCATGACCGCGTGATTGACGGCGCCATCAGCTTGCGCAGCGAAGGGTTTCTGCAGCGCACGGTGCGATGGCTGGCCAATTCGAAAGACCAAGCCTCGATCCGGATTGCCAGCGGCCATTGCGAATGGCTGCCGACCCGGAGAGATGACTGGCCGTTGCCGCAAGACCTGACCGACTGGGGCTACGCCGTCAGCGAAGCGGCCGGACGGATTGACGACACACAGCTTGATGGCGCCGACGTGCTGATCATCGGCAATGCCTGGGGAAATTTCGAGCCGGCCGAGATCGACGCCATCGAACGCTTTGTTGCGCGCGGCGGCGGCCTGCTGGCGGCGGGACTCGGCTGGTCATGGAAGGCGTCGAGCGACAAGCCCGGCTTTGTGTGCGACGGCCGCAATCAGGGCCAAGACGTCAACGACATGGCAACCTATCCGATGAACCGGCTAGGCGCGACGTTCGGCCTAGAGTGGACGGAACGCGCGATCGGTCAGTGAAGCTCAGTCTACGATACGCTCATCCGGTAGCTGCGCGGAATGCAGAGAGGAGAGCGAAACGCTCATGTCGTGAGACGCGCCAACGATGCCGTTGACGATTTCCAACTCCGCATGTCGGCGATATCTTCCTCCCGCTTTGATTGGAGGGACTCGGGGTAATGCTTAAACCTGCAGGTACATTAGCAGCGCTGCTTCTCGCTGTCGTCACAGCCCCGGCCGTTGCGGCCCAGGTCCCCACGCACAACTCGGCGGCATTCACGAAGGCATACGCGGACGTTGTGAAGACCTTTGGCAGTCAGGAGAAATTTCAGATCTCCTACGAGGAGGCCCGCGCCGAACAGGCCCGCGTCGAAGGCGCCCTTCAGCTGAGCCTCAATCTCGAGGCGCGGTTCAGGGCCAACAACGCCATTCCGTCAGCCGATATCTACCTGAGAGTAGCCAACGCCTTGCGGACCACGGTCGACAACCTTCGCGAGACGTTCACGAAATTCGACGCGCTCGACTCGCCGCTGGATGAAGCGCGCGGGCGCGCAGCTTATGATCGGGTTGCGGCGGAAATCGCCCCCGTCTTCCAGCGGCCGATGACGGAGCAGTTTGAATACTCCAAGACCCATCCGCTTACGAATGAGCCGCTGAAGTCGGTCCAGACCGCAGCCGGAATTCTCGTCGCTGTCGCGCACAAGAAGCCCAGCTAACCGCGGCCAACCACAGTTGATGGATCGGATGCAGCGATGCTGCATTCTACGCTTCGCTCTTTTCCCGCCTGACCATGTCTGGGCTTAGCCCGGACTTCGGTTCAGGAGGCGGGCTGTCCATCATCCATGGCCCGGCAATCCAATCATAGTCTGGCCCCTTCACGCCGGCGCCGCGTAGAAGCATTCGAATTCGGCGACTCAGGAACACGTACTGAGGCGACTGCACGTCGCGAACAATTTCCCCCAACTGGCTGTCCCGCTGGACAGCGATTTGTACGTACCCCGTGAGCAGGTCCGGAATATAGATTGTCTCCGGCGGATCGCCGGGCTTCGCGTCGACGTGCGTAAAAGTATAGATGCGCCAGTTCGCCTGGCTCCGCTCATAGTCCACGATCGGCGCGCATGGGAAATCGACTAGCGCCCAGTCGGTGGCCTCAATGTGATCGCCGGGCTGCTGATACACGTCACGCGACATGTGATCGGCGATACAGCCTTCCTGAGCCAGAATGTCTCGAACACGCTTCGAAACCACAAAAGAACCAGGCCCATTCAGGTCATGGAATTCGAGGTCCCGGTCGAGTGGATAGGAGCCGCGAGTCCTGCGGCTGGGCTGGGTCGCGTCACGCACGACGAACTTATCCTGAAGAGCCGCGAAGCCTTTCCCGAAGCCAATTGTCGACAGATGGCTTTCTGGCTGGATGACCTCCGCGGCAGTCAAAAGTCCGCGGAAGGGAACCTGCTGGAATCTCCAGTAGGGTTGCCAGTCCATCACCAGAGGTGGACGGTAATGGACCTCACCCGCCACATAGTCGCGAACGAGTTCCTGAACTCCGGGTGGAAGGTCGTCGAACAGCATCGCGCGACAGTTACCCTTCGGCCGAAGCTTCCTTCTCGGCCAACCGCGCCTTCAGGCGCTCGCTGGCTTTTTCCTTGACGCTCTCTGAGCGGAGCTGGCCGCAGGCGGCGAGGATATCGCGACCGCGGGGGGTGCGGATGGGGCTGGCATAGCCGGCGCGGTTCAGCACCTCGGCGAAGGCTTCGATGGTTTCCCAGTCGGAGCATTCGTACTTCGTGCCCGGCCACGGGTTGAACGGTATCAGATTGATCTTGGCGGGCACGTGCTTCATCAGCCGCACAAGGTCGCGCGCCTCGGCCAGCGTGTCGTTGACGCCTTTGAGCATCACATACTCGAACGTCACGCGCTTGGAGTTCGACAGGTCCGGATAGGAACGGATCGCGTCGAACAGCTCTTGTAGATTGTACTTCTTGTTGATCGGAACGAGTTCGTTGCGCAGATCATCATTCGTCGCATGCAGCGAGATGGCGAGCATTGCCCCGGTGCGCTCCCCCAGCTCGCGGATCTTCGGCGCGACGCCTGCCGTTGAAACCGTGATGCGCCGCTTCGAGATCGAGATGCCGTCGCCATCGCCGATGGTCTCAAGCGCCTCGACGACGTTGTCGAGATTGTAGAGCGGCTCGCCCATGCCCATGAAGACGATGTTGGTCAGCAGACGGTCGCCGAGATTGAGCGGCTTCTCCGCCGTCGGCCATTCGTCCAGCGCGTCGCGGGCGACCATGACCTGATTGACGATCTCGGCCGCTGTCAGGTTGCGCACCAGCTTCTGCGTGCCGGTATGGCAGAACGAACAGGTCAGTGTGCAGCCGACCTGGCTCGACACGCACAAAGCGCCCGCCTTGCCCACGTCAGGGATGTAGACGCATTCGGCTTCGGCGTTCGGGCCATAGCCAACCAGCCATTTGCGCGTACCGTCGACCGAGACCTGCGCCGCTGAAATCGGCGGACGCTCGAGCACGAATTTCTCGCCCAGCTGCGCCCGCAGCTCCTTGGCGACGTCAGTCATTTTCGCGAAGTCGGTGACGCCGTAATGGTAAATCCAGCGCCAGAGCTGGGTCGCCCGCATCCGGGCCTTCTTCTCTTCGACACCCGCACCAATCAGGGCCTGGCGCAGCCCTTCGCGCCCCAAACCTGCCAGGTTCTGGCCGGCAAGGTTGGCGACAGCCGGCACGGCCGGTTTGCGGGTGAGATCGAGTTCCACGGACATGGGGCGCGTCATACCCCAATCCTGTAGATCACGCGATACCCGGCGCTGTTGAGGCGAAATCCGCACCGGCCGCCGGGCGGCCTACCCCGATGGACGGTCGTCCGCATCCGGCCGAGGCGCTACTCCTCCTTGGCCGTCAGCTCCACGAATGCCTTGAAGCCGCCCCAGAACATGCGCTTGCCATCGAAGGACATCGTCGCCGGGTCCATCTTCATTGCAGGATCGGCCGTCACCTTCTTCATGACTTCGTCGCGGTGCTTGCGGTTCTTGTAGAGGGCGAAGGCGAAGACCACAGTCTCCCCTTCTTTTTTCTTCACGGCGCGGTGGAAGTCGGTTGATTTGCCCGCGGGAACGTCGTCCGCGACCGACTCCACGTACATCAGCGCGCCGTGCTTGAGCCAGACTTTGCCGGCCTTCTTCGCGTCCTTCTTATAGGCGTCGAGATTGCCTTCGGGCACAGGCAGGACGAATCCGTCAACATAGCTCATGGTGCGACCTCTTTGTTGTGAGAGGTGAGTCTAGAAGGCGTAGCCATAGCGACAAGGCCGCGCGTGATCACACCTGTGCGGCGGCACAGCTATTTGCAGAGCGCGCGCGCTTTATCGATCGCGTCCTTCGAGCCCTTGAGCGAGAAGT
>CALRWU020000165.1:0-6924 GCA_943371945.1 Azorhizobium sp. AG788 | reverse complement strand
GGCCGTCCGTCTGTAGGCAGAACCGGACAGCCGCAAGCAGGACCAAGGCCCCTTGAGTTTCATCGAGCTGCTCCAGCGAGCTGATGCGGGCTGGAAAGCCATTCACCGACAGTGTCGCCTTGACTTCAAGGCCATACCGATCGGTCAGGAAATCCTGCAGGCTGCCTGAGGGGCCCTGCCAGGCGTCCACTGCCCGTACCGGGGCGACGCCAGCGTCCAGCAGGCCCTCAAGGACAACCAACTCGCCGGCAAGACCCAGTTCCGACTCCGGCGGCAACACGCCCGTGCGGTGCCGACGCATGAAGTCCTGCCAAGCCCGGATTCGCGCGAGCATGAGGGTGAACAGCCAGAACTCACTGCGGCCCTGGTGCTCCTGGATCGAGGTGATGATGTCGGCCGTCATCTGCACGAACAGATCTTCGGCCGCGCCGGCCTGGCGCGTCACCCCGAACCAGTGACTGAAGCCTTTTCCGGCCGCCTCGGGGACGAGTTGCACGAGGAAGCCGCCGCCCTCTGGCAGGTCGGCCTTCCGTGGAGGCGTGATGCCGTCGAAGCCCACGAGCAGTGTCTGGCGACCGCCGGGGTGGACGACGCCGGCCCTGAAACGCGGACCCGAGCCGAGGCTGATGGTACGCCAGCCGTCGGAGGAGTCCTGGCCGCCGAGGGCCGCCCAGGCGAGGCGGAGTTCCTCCGTATCAGTCTGCGCCGCCATAATCCTGCTCCCACGCCACATTGTTTACTTCGTATTTGACCTTCACTCCGGAACCGCTGGCCGGGAAACTGATGCCGAAGGCGGCGACCGACGGCAGCCCTTTCATGTCATTACGCGCCAGGGCCGGGTCGAGGAGGTAGAGAAGCAGAAGGCCGCGCCTCGGGTCTCCCGCGACCTCCCCGGCCCCCTCCCCCCGGATACGGCGGATGGACGGACCGGAGGGATCAATCGGCTCTTCCCGGTTCTTCAGCCGCGCCGCATCGGCCTGCCAGGCTTTTTTGGTCAGGGCCAGGGCCGCGGCCCAAGCGTCGCCGTCCAGATCGAGAGCCTCGTCGCGGGGGGACAACAGTCGGCCGATCGCATATCGGTCGGGGGTCGCGTCGTTGGCCTTGCGAAGCAGTGAATCAACGAAAAGGCCTGGCGCCATCTCCAATGGCGCGCCGCGGCCGCCGCCAATGAGGGCGACCGTCCAGTTCGTCAACTCGCCGTCGCGGTTCATGGCGGCCACGAACTCGGCGAGGAGGGTACTGTTGACCTTGTAGGCGTCCTTGTGGGTCTTGTAGGCGTGCAGGAAGTCGATGATCGGCTGGGCTGGCACGTCGGACCAGACACGGCCTTTCCAGCCTTGCTGGGATCCGGCCCTGTGTCGGACTGGATCACCCTCGCCTTCGCCGAGGGTTCCGACCAGACGCCGTGTCGCGTCCAAGTTGGCTTGCAAGACACCAGGATCGGTAAACAGCGAGACGGTTTCGACGACCTGCCCGGCGAACGAGAGCATGAGGGTCCGCGCCGAACGCATCTTGAGCCGGGACGTCACCATCAGGACCGGGTGGGACTGGACCTTAAGCCCGTACTCCCGCGGCGTCGCCCCGCTCGCCGCCATTAGGTCGAACTCTTCGCGAAGCTCCTCGGCCGCATCGGCGATGTGTCCGAACCAGTCGCCGAGCTCGTCTGTAGTGTAGAGCCGGCAAAGATCGACATAGCCGGGACGATAGCCGAACCAGCGTCCCATCTGCATCAGGGTGTCGTACATCTTGGAGGCGCGCAGGAAGTAGCTGGTGCACAGGCCTTCGAGGGTCAGACCCCGGGACAGCTTGTCTCCACCGATGGCGATGACCTTGAGCCCCTTGCCGCCTTGGTCGGCGTAGTCGAGCGCATCTTTGGCGGTGCCATTGATCATCCGGACCGAGGTGTCGGCGATAACGTCCGGCAGGACGTCAAGCACAGCCTCGAAGTCAGGAAGCGCCTGCGCCTCGCCAAAGGCGACGAAGTCGCTACGGGCTACGGCGTTTGTCGGAATGAAATCGTCTTCCCAAAGCCTGCGCAACCGGGCGATCGACTCTTCCGCGCCGATGCCACGCTTCAGCCGCTGATGCAGACGACCAACATAGGCGTCAATCTGGTTGTGAACGTGGCCCTGAACCGACGTGAAACGCGTGACATGGACCAGCATCGAGGCGTGCTCGTCGCCCTGTCCCCGGAGTTTGCGAACCGCGACGGCAAGAAAGAAGCAATCGATGGCGTCCCGAAGCGAGTCGGGAATGATCTCCGGTCCGTCTCCAGAGGGCACATAGCCGTTCTTGTGTGACTGGGGCATCCATCCCGCCTTGCCGTCCGCCGAAGCGTGGTCGCGGACTGCCCGGAAAAGCGGCAGGCCCGGAGTCCGGCCGTCGGGCGATTGCAGGCCGAACACCTGGGCCGGGCCGACGTAGCTCGACGGGGCGGCGAGATTGACGATGAAGGATGTCGGGAAGAGATCTGGACCCTCGTCCCGGGTCTCTCCTCGCTCGTGAATGAAGATGTTTGCGAAGGGTGTCGCCGTGTAGCCGACGTAGGCAGAGCGCGCGAAGGTGTGCAGGATTCGCCTGACGGCCCTGTTGATCGCCGTGGGCGAATGGTCTTCGTCCGGATTGCCGTGCTCGTCGAAGATTTGTTCGCCCGTATCGACCGAGGCGTGGTCGGCCTCATCGTCAATCAGGAGGAGGGGCAAGCCGGCGACGATCTTTCGGCCCGTCTCCTTTTCCTGCGCGTCGGCTACGTGATCCTGAACCCAGCGCAGAAGCTGGTTGAGGACGGTCTTGTTCTTTTTCACCACGAACAGCCATGGCCGCTGCTCGGGCGAGATTCCGAGGGAGCGAGCCTTGGCGGTGTTGAAGTCGCCCTTGTCGGTACGGTTGGTTACATAGTTCGGACGCAGCGCGGCGTCCTTGTCTATGAGACCGACGCCGATAGCTCTGAGGTCGTTCTTGTCGGGATGGGTCTCATAACCAAGGAAGCCTTCGTCGAGACGCATCTGGGTCTGGGACCGCAGATTGTTGTGCAGGCCTGCCAGCACGATGATGATCTTGTACCCTGCGTCGGCCGCCTTGCAGATCAGGCCCGTGTAATGACCCGTCTTGCCGGACTGGACATGACCAACCACCAGGCCCCGCCGGTCCCACGGCCCCTCGCGCATCGGGTCCTCGAGCATGCCGAGAACAGTGTCGGTGGATCTGTCGAGCGCCTCGACCGCTGTCCAGGCCAGCTTGCCTTCCTGGTATTCGCTGTAACGACGCCAGTAGCGCCAGTCGCCCTTTCGATCCGAGTCGAGCCACGCGACGTGGCCGGCCCCACTCTGGATCGTCTTGTCGCTGCCGATCCAAAGGCTGAAGCGACGGACCAGTTCGGTGATCGCGGCCTCGCGGTCATAGGTTTCACGGTAGCGCGGGAATCCGACGAGGACCTCGTCGATGCGGTCGGCGATCAGCCCCGGGCTGATGGTCTGGGCGTCATCCTCAAGCAGGAGCTCCTGGGCGAATTTCACGACGCGTTCAGTACTCAAGACCGTTCTCCTCATTGACGCCCAGCGTCGCGACTACATCCGGCCAGCTGTCGAAGGGTTCGGTGCGCGCCATCTGTGCCCGCGCCGCCTCCACCGTCAGGCCCTTGCGTTTGATCAGACCTGCAAAGATCCGGTGCATGAGGGCGCGAACCTCCGGCGGCGGCGCGCTCGACACCGAGGCGGGCGGCGTGTCACGCGCCTCCGCCGTGTCGAGCCATATCTGCTGAACCGGAACGGTATCCTCGATCACGCGCAGCATGGCCAGAACGGCCGGTGCAAGCGCCTCCGCCTCGTCAAGGACCGCGGCCACCGCGGGATGGTCCGTGTCAATCCGGTAACGGATACCGGCCTTGGTGCGGCTCTGCTTCCAGGCCTGAATTAGGGGCTCACGCTTTCCGGACCGCTCGGCCTTGCCCCGGAACGCGAACACCCGACGCGCGCGGTCCCGGACGTGCTCGGCCAGGACGGTCAGCCGTTGTCTTGCCTCCAGGGGCGGTCGGGCGCTGGATTTGCGGATGTCGATCTGCCAGGCGGCGTCGGCGGTGTTGGGAATATCCACCCGGATCCGCGCTAGCCGGAAGGGTTCGTCCTTGGTCCACGATCGGCCCCTTCCCAGCCCCAGCCAGCTCCCAGCGACCAGAAGCCGCTCGTTGCGATAAACATAGAAGCCCTGCTGGGCGGTCCAGCCATCAGGACCGGCGGCGCTTTCCAAAGTGCGGGCGTCGAGCCGGTCGCGGTGAGGCAGGACAAACCCCTGGATGCCGATGGTGTCGCCGTTGACTACAAACCGGTCCGGCTGCGAGCGCCAGGTATCGATGCGACTTTCAAGGAACGGGTCCCACGGCTCCACCGCATGACCATTGATCAGGATCCGCAGGCGGCGGCTCTCGATATAGCGGTGGAACACCATAGCGAGATGGCGCTCGATGCGATCGATCTGGTTGAGGAATTCGGTTTCGTTGCGGCCGGCGGGCGTAATGCGGTCCATCACCTCCCAGAGGACGGCGGTGCCCGTTTCTCGCTCGCCGAGGGGGTCGAGGCGCGGCTCTGAGCCCGGATGAGCGCCTTCTAGAAGCGACCAGCGGCCCGAGCGGTCGGCTGCCAGGACGTCCAGATCCCAGCGGAGCGAGCGAACCGGGCCGCCATTCTGCCGGCTGGCCACGGTCAATCGTCGACATTGGGAAAAAGACGCCGTCTTGAGCCCCAGTCCAAAGCGCCCCAAGTCCGTAACTTCTCTCGCATCGAGGGGGCTTCGGTCGCCGAGATGCATGGCTTGGTCGAGCGTGGCTTCGTCCATGCCTTCGCCGTCATCGAGTACCAGAATATAGCTGTCAGCGCCGTGCCACACGAAGCGCATATCCACGGTCCGGGCGTTAACCGCGATACTGTTATCGATGATGTCCGCAAGCGCTGTCGCCGTGGAATAGCCCAGCCCCCTCAGGGCCTCGACCATGGCGCTGGCGCGAGGCGGAGCGTTCCTTGATCCAGGCCTGTTCATGAGATCAGCTGTCCAAAAACGAACGGAGCGTGCGTGAGCGACTGGGATGCTTCAATCTCCGAAGGGCCTTAGCTTCTACCTGTCGGATTCGTTCGCGAGTGACCGAGAAGAGCTGCCCGACTTCCTCCAGAGTGAGGTCGTTATCTCGGTGAAAACCGAAGCGCATGCGCAAGACTCGCTCCTCTCGCGGCGTGAGCGTAACTAAAATCCCCGCCGTTCTCTCGATGAGGTTTGACTGGATGGCGGCATCGATTGGCTGGATTGCACTTTTGTCCTCAACGGAGTCGCACAAGTAGCGACCCTCCTGGCCACCGATCGAGGTGGACAGGGACGTAGGCTCCCGGACGATCTTCAATATTTTGCGTACCTTCTCGAGAGGCATGGCCAGCTGTTCCGCCAGCTCTTCCGGAGTCGGCGCGCGGCCGATCTCGCGCAGCATTTGGCGTGTTTTACGATCGACCATGTTCATGGTCTCGATCATGTGCACCGGGATCCGGATGGTACGCGCTTTATCGGCGATTGACCGAGTAATCGCCTGGCGGACCCACCACATGGCGTATGTTGCGAAGCGGTTTCCACGAGCAACGTCGTAGCGCTCGACTGCCCGCATCAGACCGATATTACCCTCTTGAACGAGGTCTGCGACATCCACGCCTGGCCTGCGAAACCTGGGAGCAGCCTTCAGCACGAGAGCAAGGTTCGCCTCGATGACGCGGTCACGAACGGCGAGATAGCGATCGCCCGTCAGTCGCAACCGCGCAGCTCGCTCTGTACCCTGCGCGGTGCTCTCAAGGGCGCGGCCGACGGCCTCGACCACTCCGAAGTCGAGCTCGATTTCCGCCAGCGTTTCGACATCTGCGCTCCATTCTCCATCGCGCACGGCCAGCAGCGCCGAGAGGAGGGTTCCGTCAACCACTTCGCCGGCTGCCGGATCTTCGACGACGTCGTCATCCCGCTCGTCATCCTCCGTCTCATCAGGCGTGGTCCCTATCATTTCCTGCCGGAGCACATCTTCGACTGCCGGAACGCAGGCGATCAGCGAACGGACGACCTGTCGCTTGGCCTCGGCCAAGGCCCGGAACATCGATTGTTCGCCGGCCCTGTCCATCGGGGGAAGGCGACGGACCTCCTGTTCATAGTATTCGCTGGCGCTTCGGCCGGCCTCCAGAGCCACCACGAGCTCCGCTGCATCAGCGAGCCGGTCCTCATCATGGGTTCCAGCGCGCTCCTGTGAAAATCGATGGGATATGGAGCTTTCGAAGACGCTTTCCTGCTGGACGCCAAGATCTTCCAGAATGGCCCCAAGCCCCTCGATCCGTCGCGCGATGCGACGGACTGTGGTGGCTGGCATGCGCCCAGTGGTTATCGCCTTCGCTAGAACCGGGATGATCCCCCGCGCCAGCCCCCGCCGGGGACCGCCGGTTCGCGACGGCAACGCCACCCTGATGTCTTGCCACGAGGCGTCATCGTTTTCGCCGCGGGGTGTCGCGAGTACGGCCTGGACTTGCCGGGTCGCGATTGCAACCGAGGTGTCATCCACAACGGGCGTGAAGGCTTCTTCGGTCTCCCAGCCGTCATCCATCAGGGCCGTTGAGAACGTCGCGACTACGTCGCCAAACGCGTCGTCATCCGACGTCTCAGATCGAGCCACAACTCCTGGGTTCTGATGAGGAGCTGATGCCAGCTGGCTCGGGGGCACTGGGCGGGCCGGACGGAGTGCGTCACCGAGGCTGTAGTAACCGGCGGTCATGGCAAGGTCGGACGCCGTCTGCCCGCTACTGGTCATCAGCGACGGATCGGCGCCCTCGGCCAGGAGAAGGAGGCAAATGTCGTGGCGGCCTGCAGAAGCGGCCAGCATCAGCGGGGTCAGGTCACGATCGTCGCGACCATTGA
>CALRWU020000164.1:0-6937 GCA_943371945.1 Azorhizobium sp. AG788 | reverse complement strand
TTCCAACGTCAGGTTGGTTGGCCGCTCGCGTGACAATGGCCGCTGGTTCATCAACGTGTCCGGCCCGCAGGACCTTGGCTCGTTCTACATTTATGATCTGAAGACCCGCGCTGTGGATTATGTCGGCGGCTCGCGTCCGAACTTGCTGCCGGCCGACATGCCGAGCGAGCAGGTGGTGCGCTACACCGCCCGCGATGGAACGCCGCTGTGGGGCTATCTGTGGACTCCGCCGGGCGTGGCCAAAGACGCGAAGAACCTGCCGCTGATCGTGCTGCCCCATGGCGGACCGGAAGGGCGTGACGTCTATGGTTCCGATCCGTTTGCAATGTGGTGGGCGGCCAATGGTTATGCTGTGTTCCAGCCCAACTTCCGCGGTGGCGGCGGCTTTGGCCGCGCCTTCGTTGAAGCCGGTCACCGCCAGTGGGGCCAACGCATGCAGGACGATGTGATTGATGGCGCAAAGGCGTTGATCGCTTCGGGCCAGGCTGACGCGAACCGCATGTGCATGGCCGGCTGGTCCTATGGCGGTTACGCCACGATGATCGGTTCGGTGCTGAACCAGGATATGTTCAAATGCTTTTTCGCCGGCGCTGGCGTCTCCGACCAGATCGAGATGCTGCGCTGGACGCGTGAAGGCGGCGACGATGGCGACGTCATCGACGGCGGCGGAGGCGGGCGTCAGGGCGTTGCGTACAAGTACTGGTCGCAGGCTCAGGGCGATGAAGGCGCGGACTATGAGATGCTGAAGAAATATTCGGCGAACCAGCGAGCGTCGGAAATCAAGAAGCCGCTGCTGCTGATCCACGGCGACGAGGACGAGACCGTTCCGACGGAACAGTCTGTCATGCTCGAAGCGTCGATGCGCAAGGCAGGCAACAACAATGTCCGCCTGATCGTCCTCAAGGACGAAGCTCACCAGTGGTCTCCGATGACAGTGGCGAATCGTCAGATCGTTCTCGGCGAGAGCCTGAAATTCTTCCAGCAGAATCTCGGGCCGGGTATTGGCGCGCAGTGATTGAATGACGCGCGGGCGCCGGCCGTCAGGCTGGCGCTCGCAGCTGTCTTATTGGTCGCCGATCGAGTGCAGTACGCCGCCGCGTTCGTGCAGCCACGCGCGCGCCTCACGCCAGTCAGGGTAGCAACGCTCGACCTGCTTCCAGAACCGGTCGGAGTGGTTCATCTCCTTGATGTGCGCGACCTCGTGCGCGGCGACATAGTCGAGCGCAAAGGGCGGTGCGCAGACGAGCCGCCAGGAGAAGTTGAGCCGTCCTTCGGACGAGCAGGACCCCCAGCGTGAGCGCGTGTCCTTGATCGCGATCGAGCGCGGCTTCACTTTGAGCGTTTCTGCGTGAACGGTGACCCGTTCGGCGAAATCCACTCGGGCGGCGGCGCGTAAAAATGCCCGCGTTTTATCTGCAAAAACTTCGCGTGGTCCGGGAATCAAAAGTACGGGAGTGGGGCCGAGGGTGCGGTCGACCTTGACGGTCCGACCCGTCTCGGCATGTCGAAGGCGGTGGATGACGCCGCGCAACGGGATGTAGGCGCCCGGCTTGAACACTACAGCCCGTGGTAGGGCGTCCAGACGTTCCGCAATCCAGTCGACCCGTTCAGAGGCAAAACCTATCGCATCGAGTGCATAACGGGGGGAAGGGGCCGTGGCGATGGCCTCCCTTGCCGTAGGGTCAATTCGGACGGAAACGCGCCGCGCCCGCTTGTCGATATGCACGCGCACAGGCACGGAAGTGCCTGATTTTGCTAGCAAAAACACCCGGTGATGCGATTCCGCGACGAGCATGCTAAGGCGTAGCCTTCCGCGACCGCAGACGCAACACGACCCAACTGCAGGGGGATTCCCGTATGAAGATCAAACTCGCTTTTGCCAGCGTCCTGGTCCTGTCCGGATGCGGCCCGAGTCGCGAAGCCATGTCGGCGCTGCAGGACATGCAGATCCTCGAAAACAATGACGAGGCGAGCATTTCCTACAAGAGCCTGTCGGGCTGGGGGAATGACCTGACGCTGAATGATGTCGAGGTCCGCGCGCCCGCCGAAATGCTGGCCGCGATGACGGAAAGCGCCCCGGACAAGGATGACACGACGCCGTCGGCGCCGCCCGCGTCGAAGCCCGCGACGGTGGCGCGCGCGAAGTCGATGACGCTGAAGGGGTTGACCCAGAAAGAGGGCAAACCGTTCGCGACCGATATCACCCTGTCAGAGATCACGCCGACCGTGCCGATGGAGGGAGCGACCCTGTCGCTCAAATCGGTCGGCTTCGAGGGCATGAACGACGTCACCGGTCGTTATGTTGCCGGCTCCTTCACCAAGGATGGCGCCGGCGATCCGCCGCCGCTGGAGCAATGGGGCTTCAGGAAGGCGGGTCTCGGCGGTCTCACATTCAGTGCTGCCATCCCGCAGGACGAGGGCGATCCTGGGAGCGTCAACCTCACGCTTGCAGAACTGTCCGTCTCCAGCCTCGACAACACCCGACTGGGGCTGTTCAGGTTCGACGGCTTCAAGGGTGATCTCAACGTTCCGGGAGATGTGCCCGTCGCGGGTACTTTCGATTTCGGCCGACTGGATCTCACCGGCATTCGCACGAAGCTGTTCTCGGACGCTTTCATGGTTGGGCTTCAACCGCTGCTAAACCCGGGTGAGCCCGCCGACATCGCCGCGCTGTACAAGGACTACACGAGCCCGCTCGAGAGCGGCATTGATGGCGTCGACTGGTCTGGCCTCAAGGCCGATTTCTCGGGCCTCAAGTTCGACGTCTCGCCTGCACGCGCCGTCATCAAGCGCAATGCAGACGATGTCGTCACGGCGATCGACGCACCGCGCACCACGTTCAAGTTCACGGCAGATTCGTCCGGCGGCACGTTGGGCGCCATGGGCCTGATGGTGCTCGCCATGGGCGGCTACAACTCCAGCGTCGTCGAACTGTATACGGAAAGTCACGCCACGTTCGATCCCGCCAAGGACCTGACGCGCTATGACAACATCAATCTCGGCATTTCGGATGCGTTCGACGTGAAGGTGTCGGGCGGCGTCATCGGCCTGAAGCAGGCGCTCCCCAACCTCATGGCCGGCCTGATGAAGGCGGCGGAATCTGCCGAAGCCAGCTTCGGCGATGACGACATGGAAATGGACGACGAGGACTTTGACGACGAGGATTGGGATGCGGATGAGGACGCGCCGCCGGTCGCTCTTCCTCCCGGCGACGATGCTGCTGAGGAGGATGACTCCGATCACGCACATCACGCTGACGGCGATGAGCATGCCGATCACGAAGGCCATGGCGACCATCACGACATGCCGATGAAGAAACCTGACAATAGCGCTGCGATGATGCAGCTCGTTATGGGCGTCCTGCCGCTGCAGCTCACCGATCTCGACGTGTCGATCACCGACCAGAAGCTGATCAACCTGATCGTCGAACCGCAGGCGCTGTCGAGCGGCCAGACTGTCGAGGCTTACCGGCAGCAGCTGGTTGATATGGTGACCGCGAGCTCGGTCTTTCTCACCGACGCCGGGGTTGATCAGGCAATCGCGACGGAACTGACGACGGCGGTGTCGGGCTTCCTCGCGGGTCCGGGCACGTTCCACATCGTCCTGAAGCCGAAGGCGCCGCTTGGCGTCATGTCGGCGATGATGACGCCGATGACGAAGGAAAATCTCGGTTTCTCGGCGACGTTCACAGCGGCGACGCCACCGGCGCCGGCGATCAACTAGGCTATCGCCTGCCGGATCAATCCAGCGCTGACAGGCAGCTGGCGATCTCGGCGGGGGATTCGCCTTCCATGAAGAAGGTCTGCAGCTTCCAGTCCTTGTCCATCAGGTAGAGGATGGAGGAATGGCTCACGAGGTAGCCAGACGCACCCGCCGCTTCGTCACGGCCATACTGCGTCTTGAAGGCCTGGGTGATGCCGGTCAGCTGTTCCGGCGTGCCCGTGAGCCCGATGATATCCTTCGGGAAGCCGTTGCTGGCGATGTATTGGGTGAGTTTTTCAGGCGTGTCGCGCTCCGGATCGACCGACACAAAGAGGGTGGTCGGGCGCTTGTCGGCCGGGACGGAGTCCATCGCCTTGCCGAGGTTGAAGAGCGTCACCGGGCAAACATCGGGACAGTAGGTATAGCCGAAAAAGACCAGGGCCTTGCGACCCTTGAAATCGGCTTCGGTCACGGCCTTGCCGTCGGCGGACGTCAGCTGGAACGGGCCGCCGATCGCCTCTGAGGAACGCTTGAAACAGGTAGGACTGGCGCCGCTGGCTGTCTGGTTTCCGGCGGCAGGTGCGGGCGAACACGCTGCTGCGAGCGCCAAGCAGGCAATGAAAAGGGAGACGGCGCCGCCAGGCTTTACGTTGCGCATGCGCGGATATGTGCATGAGGAATCATCAAAGCCAACTGCGTCCTGATGACATTTCGGCGCCAATGCGCGAGCAAGAGAGATGGCTGAACTTTCTGCTGCCGCACCCCGCCCGGCCAACCTGCCGGAGACCATGAGCCTCGATCCTGCCCGGGTTGAGGCGTTGCGAAGCGTCGGAGCCGCTTTTGGCCGAACGCGCCTGCGGACTCTTGTGTCGCTGCGCTGGATGGCGATCGCAGGGCAGGCCGTCGCCGTGCTGTTCGTGCACTACCTGCTGGGTTTTGAGTTGCCGCTGGCGGCCTGTCTCGCGGCGGTCGGCGCGTCGGCCTGGCTCAACGTTGCGCTGATGGCGGTGTTTCCCGCGCAGCATCTGTCTTCGCCGGCGGAGACCGCGGGCCAGCTGGCGTTCGACACGGTGCAGGTGTCCGTGCTCATCGGACTTACGGGAGGGTTGCAGAATCCCTTCCTGCTCATGCTCCTGGCCCCGGTGACGGTGGGCGCCTCGCGCCTGTTGCCCGCCTATGCCGGTTTGTTGGCTGTGATCGCGCTGATCTGCTGTGGCGGCATGTGGATGTGGGGGCTGGACCTGCCATGGCGTCAGGATCAGGCGCTGGCCATTCCGCCGCTCTATCAGCTTGGGCAGCTGGTGGCGGTGTCGATCGGGCTGATCTTCTTCACCGTGTCGGCCTGGCGTACCGGTCGGGATGAGGCGCGGCTGGTGTCGGCGCTCGATGCCGTGCAGGCCGTGCTGGCGCGCGAGCAACAGCTCTCGGCGCTGGGGGCTCTCGCTGCGGCGACGGCGCACGAGCTGGGTACGCCGCTTGCGACCATCCACCTCGCGGCGCGTGAACTCGGCCGCAGCGTCAAGCCCGGACATCCTGCGCGCGAGGATGTCGAACTCATCATCGACCAGGCCGAACGCTGCCGCACCATCCTGAAGCAGATCTCGCAGCGACGCCACATGACTGACGCGGCAATGGCCCGCGCCACCCTGCCGGGCCTGATCGAGGAGGCGGCCGAACCGCACCGGGCAGGCGGCATCCATATCCAGTGTTCGTCCTCGCCGCTCGCGGGCGGAAGTGGGGAGCGTGCGCCGGACGTGATGCGCAAGCCGGAGATCATTCACGCGCTGGGGGCCTTCATCGAGAATGCGGCGAGCTTTGCCGCACGGGAAGTCTCGGTGAATGCGCGGTGGTCGGGGGAGGAGGTGCGCATCTACATCACGGATGACGGGCCGGGTTTTGCGCCGTCCGTGCTGGCGAAGCTGGGCGAGCCGTATTTCTCGGAGCGCCGGATCGAGCAGCGGGGCGGCGGGATGGGCCTGGGCTTTTTCATCGCTTGCACCCTTCTGGAGCGCAGCGGCGCGCGCGTGACGCCCTATAACCGCCAGTTCCCAGCAAAAGGGGCCGTTGTCCGCATCGCCTGGCCGCGCAAGGCGATTGAAGCTCCCGAGGGCTGGATCGAGTCCTAAACGGCCTATGTCGTCATTTGACCTTCTTGGGTGGACAGTTGGCAAAACTGTGGCCTAAGGACGCGCTGCTGCCTATACTGCAACGGCAGATTGCTCTGCGGGAGAGACTGGGTGGAAGAACCTGTTGAACCAGACCCACGGGTCGCCGCTCTCGAGGATCGCACACTTCTGGTCCTGGATGACGATGCGCCTTTCCGCGCTCGCCTCGCTCGGGCGCTTGCCCAGCGCGGCTTCGATGTGACGGCCATTGGCGGCGTCGCCGAGGCGCGGGAACACCTCAAGAAACAGGCGCCGGCGTTTGCCGTGGTCGATTTGCGCCTTGAGGATGGTTCGGGCCTGGACGTGGTCGAAGCCCTGCAGCGGGCGCGGGAAGACACGCATGCGGTCATCCTCACTGGTTACGGGGCTATTTCCACCGCCGTCGCCGCCGTGAAGGCTGGCGCCATCGATTACCTGCCCAAGCCTGCGGACATCGACGATGTCGTGAACGCCCTGCTCACAGGCCGGTCGGACCGCCCGGAACCACCGGAAAATCCCATGTCGGCGGACCGGGTGCGTTGGGAACACATCCAGCGCGTCTACGAGCTGTGCAACCACAATGTCTCGGAAACGGCTCGCCGTCTGAACATGCATCGCCGGACGCTGCAGCGCATTCTCGCCAAGCGGGCGCCGCGGTAGGGCTGCATAGAGCAGTACGGTTAAGCCTTGCGTCAAAATTCGTCCGTATTCAGCACGAGTATGAACGCTGACCGGAGACACCGATCCATGGCGCGACTGCTGATTCTGGCGACAATCCTGCTGGCGACAACGCCGGCTGCGTTCGCGCAGTCCAAGGCCGTCGGCCGCTACAATGATTGGCGCGTCTACACCGAGGGCGAGGGGCGGGCGATGATCTGCTTTGCCACTGTGGAAGCGTCCGACATGGCGCCCAAGTCGGTCGATCATGGCGAGGTGGTGTTCTACGTGACGGCGTGGAAGTCCGGCGCGGCCGTGAACCAGCCGAGCCTGCGTGTCGGTTATGCGCTGCGCAAGGATATCGCGCCGGCCGCGATCATCGGGCGGGATCGCTTCGCAATGTATGCGTCGGGATCGGAAGCCTTCGTCAAGGA
>CALRWU020000163.1:0-6950 GCA_943371945.1 Azorhizobium sp. AG788 | reverse complement strand
AGCCGCCCTGCCACAACCGCTGTTTGATTAGCCATCGAATACAGGATAACGCCTGCAATATCGCAGGAAAACAGGGACAAAACGCCTTGGGCCCAGTCTTTATCACCGGTGGGGCGGGGTTTGTGGGCGCCCATGCCAGCAAGAGCTTCGCCCGGGCGGGGCGCGAGGTCGTGGTTTACGACAACCTGTCGCGCGGCTGGGCAGACTTCGTGAAATGGGGTCCGCTGGTCGAGGGCGACATCCTGGATACCGAGCGGCTGACGGCGGCGCTGAAGCAGCACAAGCCGGAGACAGTCGTGCATTTTGCGGCGGTCGCCTACATCGCGGAATCGATCGCGAAGCCGGACGTGTACTACAGGAT
This sequence comes from Azorhizobium sp. AG788, assembly GCA_943371945.1. Lineage (GTDB taxonomy): Bacteria > Pseudomonadota > Alphaproteobacteria > Caulobacterales > Hyphomonadaceae > UBA7672. The sequence goes on along the minus strand of CALRWU020000163.1, from coordinate 6,589 downwards.
CAATGTCGAGGGGACGCTGAGCCTGTTGCGGGCGATGGCGGACGCGGGCGTGAAGCGGATCGTGTTTTCGTCGAGCTGTGCGACGTATGGCGTCGTGTCGGACATGATCACGGAAGAGACGCCACAGGCGCCGATCAATCCCTATGGCCGGTCGAAGATGATGGCCGAACAGGTGATCCGCGATGTCGGGCGCGTGGCGGGCATCGAGTCTGTCATCCTGCGTTACTTCAATGCGGCGGGGTCCGACCCCGAGCTGGAGATTGGCGAGCGGCATGATCCGGAGCCGCATGTCATTCCGCTGGCCATTCGGGGCGCGATCGATGGCGGCTTCGCCTTCACGATCAATGGCGATGATTTCCCGACGCCCGATGGCACCTGCGTTCGCGACTATGTGCATGTGTGTGATCTGGCCGATGCGCACCTGAAGGCGGTGGAGTATCTGGAGGCCGGGCGCGGCAGCGAGGTGCTCAACCTTTCGACCGGCAAGGGATCAAGCGTGTTGGATCTGCTGTCGACCATCGAGGCGGTGACGGGGAAGACGATAGACCGCAAGGCTGGCGCGCGGCGACCGGGTGATCCGCCCAGCCTGATCGCCAGCAACGCCAAGGCGGAGCGCGTGCTGGGCTGGCGGGCGACACGGTCTGATCTTACCACGGTGATCCGCGATGCCTGGGCGTGGCAGAAGCATGATGGCCTGCGCGCGGCGGGCAATGATCTGGACAAGACATGACCCCACCCGTCATCCTCGCCTACGCCGACAAGATGTTCACGCCGTCGGAAAGCTTCGTGCACCGGAGCTATACGGCGTTCTCGAAGCTGGAGCCGGTCTTCATCGGGCACGAGCATCGCGGGCCGGCGCCGGAAGGCATGCGCTCGCTGGAGCTGGGCGACTTTCACGGCCCGCTCGGCGAGATAGGGTTCAAGCAGTTCGGCCTTGTATCCGACAAGCTGCTGAAGCGGCTGCAGGCCGAGAAGCCGATCGCGATCCATGCGCATTTCGGCAAGTCGGGCGCCTATGCCCTGCCGCTAGCGCGCAAGCTGAAGATACCGCTGGTGGTGACCTACTATGGCGGCGACGCGACCAAGACGACCAACACGGCGAACAATCCGCTGCGGCCCTACAATCGCAATCGCGCCAAGCTGTGGCGCGAAGCGGCGCTGATCCTGCCCTGCTCCAGCTTTATCCGTGACGAGCTGATGAAGCATGGCGCGCCGAAGGAGAAGATGGTCGTCCATCACAACTCGGCCGATCCCTATCGCTTCACACCGGGCGAGAAGACCCAGTCCATCCACTTTGCCGGGCGCTGGACCGAGAAGAAGGGCATCGACACGCTGATCAAGGCGCTGGCGCGGCTCGGGTCGAAACTGGATGGATGGACAATCCGGCTCGCGGGCGACACGCCGAAGAATGGCAATGCCGAGCTGAAGTCGCAGCTGCTGGCGCAACTGAAAGCGGCCGGCGTGAGCGTGGAATTGCCTGGCTGGATTCCGGCGGATTCGATGCCGCAGTTCTGGGCCGGCGCGATGATCGCGTGCATGCCATCCAAGCGCGCGTCGTCGGGCGATGCCGAAGGCCTGCCGCTGGTGTGTGTCGAGGCGATGCTGTGCGGGTGCGCCCTGCTCGGCACACGGCACGCAGGCATCACCGAGTGCGTGAAGGATGGCGTGACGGGCTATCTGGTCGACGAGGACGACGATGCGGCGCTGGCCGAAAGGCTCGGACGGATGATCGCTGATGCTGCAACGACACAGGCGATGGGACAGGCGGGACGTGATTTTGCTGTGTCGGATTTTAACCTTGTGACGCAGTCGCTGAAGCTGGAAGAGCACCTCATCGCGCTCGCAAAAACAGCTCACACCCTCTCGGCCGGGTTTGTCTCCGAATAGAGCCCGCTTTGTTCTGGTGATCGTTTCGGCAGTATGGTTAGCGACATGCTAACGCGCCGGTTCAGTGTCCAAACGCGCGTCGCGAAATTTACCTACCCAATTTAAGTCTTCGCCGACGCGTGTTTGGCAGGTTTCTCCGGGGGGACGGTAGGAGCCTGCCGAGAGCGGAGAGGATGGACGCAGCTAAAGACATGGCCAGCGGCCTCAATCTGGCCGAGCGCATCCGCCGCCTTGCGAACGGGCGGACGACGCTGGACGTCGCGCAATTCCAGTTCATCGGCATCGCGGATATTCGCGCGCGCTATGGCGAGCGCTGGCGCGAGAAGCATGAGCGGGTTGTAGTTGCCGCGCGGGATTTCATCTCGCGGCGCCTTGGACAGGACGATGTGCTGATAGCAGGGGCGGATGGCTTCCTGCTCGTGTTTGGCGCCTTCACCGGATATGTCGCCGAAGCAGCGGCGCGGCAGATTTCCAAAGAGCTGAATGCGTTCTTTATCGGCGAGCCGGAACTCGACGACATCCAGATTGAATCAACGCATCACGCCATGAGCCTGGAGGACTTCACGCGGGCGTTCAGCGCGATGATGGCGGAGATGCGCGCGACAAAGCCTGCTGTGGAGCCACCGCGCGAGCCAACCACCGCAAGTTTTCCGATGGGCTATATCCCGCTGTGGGATGCGCAACGCGGCGCTCTGGCGACGCAGTTCATCTCGCCGCTCGACCCCGTGACGCGGTTTCCGCTGGTGTGGGACAATCAGAGTCACCGGCACGCGACCATGGACGAACGCAAGCTGGTTGAATCCGAAACGGACATGCGGGCGCTCTATGCTGGCGGCGCGCGCGCGGTGGTGGGCGTGGCGGTCCACGTCTCGACGCTGAACAATCCGCAGAGCCTGCCGGTGGTCGTGCGACAGATGGCGAGGTTCGACCGCAGGCTGTCGCGCTATCGCGTGCTGCGGATCAGCTGTGTCGAGCCGGGATATCCGCGCATCTATCTTGAGGATGCGATGCGCGCGGTGCGACCGCATACCGGACGGATCGCAATCGGGCTGAACTGGAACGAGCCAGATATTGGCGGCGTGTTGAAGCTGCGTCCAGCGGCGATTGGATTCGGCATACCGACCACCGCGCTTGTGAACCCCGGCGCGAAGGCCGAGGTGTTTGCGCGGGTCGCTGCTGCGGTCGAGCAGGCGCGCGCGGCCGGCGTCATGGTGAGCGTCGAGGGCGACCTGCATGCCGAGCACGCGGCGCGGTTTGTGCGCGATGGCGTCAACTTCCTGTGTTCGCCGCGCCTGTGGCCCATGCGGCCGAAGCTGACAGCTGCGGAAACATGGCCAGTTGCAAGGCTGGACGCCATGGCGCGGGCCGAAGCCGCAGCGTGAAGTGCGCATAATGGCAGTCAGACTGCGTTAGGGGTCTTCACCCACAATCTGAAACTGGTAAGTTTCGCGCGCCGTGCAGGGTTGGCTGCACAGGCCAAGGAATTTGACGGAGCCTTTCCATGAAGCTTCTTGCCGTGACTTCGATTGCCTTTGCGCTGGCCGCGCCGGCTTTTGCGCAGACAACAACGACGCTGCAGGAAGTGACCACCAGAGGCATCACGCTGAGCGCGGCGGGCTTTGAAGTCGACGTCTCCTACAAGCCCGATGGCACGTTTACCGCGATGGATGACCAGATCACCGGCAAATGGCGCATCGACGGCGAGAAGCTTTGCACTACGTCCAACATGTCCCCAGCCGAAGAATGCTCGGTCTATCCGGCGGGCAAGAAATCCGGCGACTCGTTCGACGTCACGGGCGCCCAGGGCACCGCAACCATCAAGATCAAGTAATCACATAGGCTGCTCTCCAGACCAGCCTGTTGACCCCTGCCCCGCATCGCAAGGTGCGGGGTTTTTCTTTGCCCGTTTTCTGACCGCTTCACCTGTCACGCCGGATCATGCGCGCGTTACGCTGGGACATGGCCGCGATCCCGGTTATCGGAAACTCTGAGGATATCGCTGCGTGAGCGCAGTCCCCATGGAGCATGCGATTGGCGGGTCGATTGAACGCGGTAGGTGTGCGGCTTGCGATGGCGGTCGGCGTCATGCTGATCGCAGCGGGCAGCGCGGAGGCAAGCGTGCTGCAGGCCCCGGCGGATGCACCAGTGTGGCTCCATGTCGGCGCGGCAGCGTTGCTGTGGACGCACATCATCGGCGGCGCGGCCGGCATCGCGACCGGCGCCATCGCCATCGCGAGTCGCAAGGGACGCAAGATTCATCGCGCTGCCGGGACAGTGTTCTTCTGGGTGATGCTGGTTTGTTATGTCGTAGCGGCGTGCGTCGCGCCATTCCTCGATGACGGCCAGCGGCCGAACACCATTGCCGGCGTGATGGCGCTGTACCTGCTGTTGACCGGTTGGGCGGCAGCGCAGAAGCCGGAGATCAAGGCTGGAGTCTACCAGGTCGCGGGGCTGATTGCGGCGTTGGCGATTGCGGGCGCGGGTGCGCTGTTCATGAAGATGGGCGCGGAGAGTCCGACTGGCACCATCGATGGCTCGCCGCCCGAAGCGTTCGTCGTGTTCATGGCGGCGGGGCTGTTTGCGGCGGCCGGAGAAATTCACCTGCTGGTGCGGCGCACGCTGAGCGGGACGGCGCGGATCGCGCGGCATCTGTGGCGGATGTGCTTTTCGTTGTTCATCGCATCCGGCTCGTTCTTCCTGGGGCAGATGCAGGTGATGCCGGTATGGATGCGGGAATCCGCGATACCCTACGTTGCAGCGCTGGCGCCGCTGGCCGCGATGGGGGTGTGGCTGGTGCTGGTGCGAATACCGAAGCGGCGAAAAGCGGCTCCAGCGGCGAACTAGTGGGCCTCAGGATCGCGCGCCTCGTTCAAGGTGATGTTGTCGCCATCGACGTCCCAGAACCCCCTCACCGAACCAACCATGATCGGCAAGCCATGGCTGAGTGACTTGAAGACGTGGATCTCGGTTGGGATGTCGCTGATATTGATGGGCACGGTGATTGCCAGCATCACCACCACGTTGCCGCCATCCGCCCCCCTGGTGTCCTGCGAGAAGCAGCTGTTGGCGTAGACTTTCTCTTCGCGCGCACCATCGGCGCCGATGCGAACACGCCTATGGCCGCCGAATTGGACGATGCCCGTTTCGGTTTCAGGCGTCAGGACATAGAAATCCGTCGCGCCTGGCTGATCCAGTGCTGGAAACGCGATGACGTTGGGAGCTTCGCCGCACGGATTTTGCGAGAACTCTTCGCGAAGTTTCGCTGTCATGGCGAGCCGTTGCACCTGCTCGGGGGTCGCCGGCGGGCGTTGTGTGTCAGTGTAGTCCTCGGTTTTGCCAACTTCGCCATCGCTGACGATTCCCGTGAACAGGATTTCCGCCGTTTCGCCGACGGTCTTGATGAAAATGGTCTTCACGTGATCTTCGTCGACGCGCTCGGTGATGTAGCCAATCCGCGCGCTACCCTTCAGCTCTCTTTCCACAAAGTCCGGCGGTACTGTTTCGGCCAAGGCATCGCTGACATGCCATGCGGACTGGTCGTGATCATTGAGCTCGCGCCCTGTACGCGCGACGAGATCAAGCCGGGCCTGTGTGGCGTCGTCGATCACCTGCGCGAAAGCTGGCCCAACAAGACCGACGGCAAACAACAAGCTGACGATTATGCGCTTCATCGCCCCCCCCTCCAAACCCATGGTGGGGAAGCTGCGCCTCCAAGGCCTGTATGGCAAGAACCGGGCTCTTCTGCGCGCATTGAAGCGCCAAAAACGATGACGCCGGCTCTGCTCTCGCAGGGCCGGCGCGACACCATGGTTGTCCGCCGATGCGCGTCCTTCGGACTTTCGGCCTGACGGCCATGGCCCTGATCAGGGGCCGCCCGTTCGACGCCTTGCGGCGAAGCTGAGCCTTGAGCGCCTTGGTGCGCGCAGTCACAGAACTCTGGGCGTTAGCCCACTTCCCTGTTCCCGCGCAGCTGAGGCCGCGCCCACATCCGTTCCCTCTTCCGAGGGCTCAGCCGGTCTTGGATCCCGCCTGAGAGCAGCGTCCGCCGTGCGCGGCGAACTCTACGTCCGGTGCTCGTTGCTCCCCTTACACTCAGCGCCTGTCCAATCAGGCTTACCAGCGGGGACATCCAGTTGCTTGACCCGCGACGGTCTCCTCTCCGGACGAGTTGAGGATGACAGAATTGTTCGCGGCGCCAATTGCGGCGCCCTGTGGAAACTGTTGACGGTGCTGTTGATAAAATGCTCTCGCACATGCGAGTGAAAACGCACGCGATTGCGAAGACGGAGAGAAAAATGGCGCTCGATCTGGAGACGCGCGGGCAGCTCATAGAAACGGTGCGCCGGTTCGTCAATGAAGTTTGCCGACCGAACGAACAGCTCGTGTCGGAGACCAACGCGATACCGGAAAAGATCGTGCAGGAAATGCGCGATCTTGGTCTGTTCGGACTTTCGATTTCGGAAGCGTATGGCGGGCTTGGGCTCACCATGGAGGAGGAGGCGCTGGTGATCCTCGAGATGGGACGCACGTCGCCGGCGTTTCGCTCGACCTTTGGCACCAATGTCGGCATCGGCAGCCAGGGCATCGTGATGTTCGGCACCGAAGACCAGAAGCGCGACTGGTTGCCGAAGCTGGCCACCGGCGAAGCGATTGCGAGCTTCGCGCTGACCGAGCCGGATGCAGGATCGGACGCAGGTTCGGC
>CALRWU020000162.1:0-6958 GCA_943371945.1 Azorhizobium sp. AG788 | reverse complement strand
ACGATCGCCTCGTCCGGCATCTTGGCCAGCAGCCACGCATTGCCCGACTGCGCGAGATAGACCCCACGCTCCTCGATCCCGCCCGCGTCCGGCGCATTGGCCAGCTCCTCCAGACGGTGAGCGCCTTCCGCTTCCTGCCCGAGCGCGATCAACGCCAGCGCCGTGCATTGTCGCGCCGGCGGGCGATTGCCTTTCGACAGCCAGGTCAGCCCGTCCTGATAGGCAACCTCGGCATCCTTATCGATCTGGTCGAGGCAGTGCTCGAGCTTCTCCTGTTCCGTCTGCGCAAACGCTGCCGGCGCGGCAGCCAGAACAATGCAGGCAACCAGAAGATAACGCATGACAGGTCGATTCCGGCGCTGGCCCCGGAGGCGTTGGGGCCCTATTCCCGTACACCAGAGACAAGGCAACACTAGGGCCGGCATGCAGTTCTTCGCCTATGGATTCGGGTATGTCGCAGCCGAAACGGCCCGCCTGCTGGCGGCCGAAGGCGCTGCCTGTTCCGGCACGGTCCGCAGCGAAGCTTCCGCCGAACCCATCCGCCGCCAGGGTTTTTCCGCCCACATCTGGCCCGGCGAAACCTTCACCCCGCCGTCCGGCGCTGCCTGGCTGATCTCCGTCCCGCCCGACGCCGAAGGCTGCCCCGTCTTCCGCGATTTCAAGCATGTCGCCGCAAGCGCAAGCTGGATCGGCTACCTCTCCACGACCGGCGTCTATGGCGATCTCGCCGGCGGATGGGCCTTCGAGGAAACCCCGCTCAACCCGCAAAGCCGCGAGGCGACCAACCGCGCAACCGCCGAAGCGCAATGGCAAACCCTCGGCGCCCGCATCTTCCGCCTCCCCGGCATCTACGGCCCCGGTCGCTCAGCCCTCGACCGCGTCCGTGAACCCGGCGCGCGCCGCATCGTCAAACCGGGCCAGGTCTTCTCCCGCGCGCATGTCAGCGACATCGCCGAAGCCGTCCGCCTCGCCATCCACACGCCGTCAGCCACCGGCGCCTTCAACATCTGCGACGACGAACCCGCACCCGCCGACGAAGTCCTCACCTACGCCGCCGAACTCCTCGGCATCACGCCGCCGCCCGCCGTCGCTTTCGAAGACGCGAACCTCTCACCGATGGCGCAACGCTTTTACGCCGAGTGCAAGCGCGTCTCTAACGCCAAGGCAAAGGCGGCGCTTGGCTGGCGGCCGAAGTTTCCGACGTATCGGGAGGGGCTCGCCGCATGCCTTTAAAGGAGCATAGATTGAAGTAGACAACTCGACTGCGGACAGGAGGTGAAATTGGTTTGTGACATCTGGACCCGCGTCCAACGGAGAGTCGGAGGCGTGTGGACCGACATCGACGTGAGGCCTGTGTTTCAGAACTCGGGCTATGCTCTTTTCGGATTCCTAGCAAACGTTCGCAATTGGTCCGCAGTCCCACCGCTCACCCAACCGCGCGGTTTGCCCGAAGGGTTCGATGTACCCACTGCCGACGAAATCAAGGATAGTTTGGAGAATGAAGGAGTCCTCGCGAAAGGATACTTGGGCGATCACTCCTTTTCGTGGGTGCTCATCGAGGAGCTTCTGGTCTTCGACTACGACCAGCCCGTCGAGGACAGACGGGTCACGCGTAGGTTCGGGAACATTGTCGAAGGTGGAGCCACTGCGGAACCTGGCGCGGGCCGGATGACAACTTATCGAGACTTTCTAGGTCCCTTTTTCTTTGCCGATCTTCACGAACTGCAGGAGTACGGAGCTGAACGAGTCGTGTTCGGCTTCGACGATTAGGAAACTAAAACAAGGTCTCCCGCTCAACCATCCACCAACTCCGCCACATCCAGCACTGTTGCCACCATCCGCTCAATATCCTGCGGCCGCGACAGCCGATGGTCGCCATCCTTGATCAGCGACCACACCACATCCTCTGAGCGCAGCTTGTCGGCGAGGTCGAGCGAGTGCGTCCACGGCACGTCGGGGTCGAGCCCGCCCTGCAGGATGCGCACGGGCACGTCGATCGCGATCTCGCCGTCCATCACGTTCCACGTCCGCCCCTCAACGATCAGGTCGCGCGTGATCGGATAGCCGGCCGGATCGTAGGCCGAGGGCCGGGTCCAGTGGCCCTCCTCCATGATCTGCGTGCGCTGGCTTTCATCGAACCCCGCCCACATCAGCTTGTCGGTGAAATCCGGCGCCGGGGCGAGCAGCACCAGCGCCTTCACACGCTCCGGCCGCGCCAACGCGACCAGCAGCGACATCCATCCGCCCATGGACGACCCGACCAGAACCTGCGGCCCCGTCGTCAGCTGGTCGAGCATCGCCAGCGCATCCGACCGCCAGCGCCCGATCGTCCCGTCGGCAAATGCCCCGCCGCTTTCGCCATGCCCGAGATAGTCGAACCGCAGAAACGCCCGGCCATCTTCGCGGCAACGCGCATGCAGGACGCTCGCCTTCTCGCCCAGCATGTCGGAATGGAAACCACCCAGCCAGACGACTCCGGCGCGGTCCGCATCGCCCTCGCTCCGCCGGTAGGCCAGCTTGACGCCGCCCTGCTCCAGAAACTCTGCAGCCCCATCTGTCATGTCCATAGTTCTCGTCGGTTTGCGCCGGCGAGGAAAGCGACTATTAGGCGCCTCGGGGGCGAAACATCGGGAATCACTATTTGCCGCTACGTGGCGCAACCATCCTTCAGGTCATCCCTCACCTCGCCGCAGGCGGGGCCGAACGCACCACGATCGAGGTCGCTGAAGCGCTCGTGGCCGCAGGCGCAACTGCGCTTGTCGTCAGCGCAGGCGGGCGGCTGGAAAAAGACCTCAACCGCGTCGGCGGCGAGCTGATCCGGCTCGAGTCGGCGCCGACCAAGAACCCGCTCGAGATTTACGCCAATGCCGGCCGCATCGCGAAACTGGTGAAGGTCCGTAAGGTGGGCCTTGTCCACGCCCGATCCCGCGCCCCGGCCTGGAGTGCGCTCTGGGCGGCAAGGCGCACCAAAGTCCCGTTCGTCACGACCTATCACGGCGTCTACAACGCGAAGGGCCGGCTCAAGCGGCTCTACAATTCGGTGATGGCGCGCGGGGACAAAGTCATCGCCAATTCCGACTTCACCGCGCGGCACGTCGTGGCCGAACATCCCTGGGCGGCGGACAGGATCATCACCATCCCGCGCGGCGTCGACATCGCGAAATTCGCGACAGACGCCGTCGCCCCCTCTCGCACGGATGCCCTGCGAACGGCCTGGAAACTCGAACCCGCTGCGGATGCCATCATTCTTCTGCCCGGCCGCCTGACCGGATGGAAAGGCCACCGCGAAGCCATCGCCGCAGCGGCCGCCCTGAACGCCAGCGGCGTCGCCAACTGGCGCATGGTCTTCGCCGGCGACCCGCAGGGCCGGGATGGCTATGTTGAGGAACTGAAACAGCTGATTGCCAGCAATGGCCTTGACGGGCGGGTGTCGATGGTGGGGCATTGCGACGACATGCCAGCAGCTTTCGCCCTCGCAGATATCGTGATCGCGCCCTCCAACGAACCGGAGGCGTTCGGCCGCGTCGCCGCCGAAGCCGGCGCGATGGGTGTTCCCGCGATCGGCTCCAGCATCGGCGCGCAGGGCGAGATCATCGTGGACGGCGAGACGGGCCTGATCGTTCCCCCATCCGACCCAGCACATCTATCCACAGCCATCGGCAAGTTGCTGGCGTTGGGGCCCGAAGGCCGCGCAGCCATGGGCCGGAAGGCGCAGACGCGTGTTCTAGCGCGGTTCACAACATCAGCGCTTCAGAAGGCGACGCTGTCAGTCTATGAGGGGCTGTTAGGTCAGACCCGATGAGCGTACCCGATTCCTTCGTCCCCCCCCCGAACCCCGGCGACACCATGCGCCGGGTGCTGGTCATCAAGCTCGGCGCGATGGGCGATTTCATGCAGGCGCTGGGCGCGATGCGGGTCGTCCGCGCGACGCATCCTTCGGCCCGCATCACCCTGCTGACGACCGAACCGTTCGAGGCTTTCGCCAAGGCCTGCCCCTATTTCGATATCGTCGAGGCTGATGGCCGCCCGCGCGACATCAAGGGCCGCACCGACCTGATCCGTCGCTTGCGCGCCGCCAATTACGACATGGTCTACGATTTCCAGAACAACGATCGGACCGCGCAGTACTATATCGGGCTTACCGGCAAGAAGCCGCTGTGGTCAGGCGCCGCCAAGGGCGCGTCGCACCAGCACATGAATTCAAACCGGGCCGAGATGCACAATTTCGACCGGCTGGCCGAGCAGCTGGTCCATGCCGGCCTGGGACCCAAGCCTCCCGGCGACCCCACCGGCTGGGTCATCGGGCAGGACCTTGCCCCCAGCATCGACTGGGTGCGACCGGCCTTCCGCGATCCGCCGCGCTTCCAGCCGGCGTTCTTTGGCCTCAACGGACCTTACGTCCTGATCATTCCCGGCTCGTCCGCCGACCACCCTGAAAAGCGCTGGCCGGTCGACCGGTTCATCGGGCTTTCAAGCTGGTTCGCCAATGCCGGGATCACCCCGGTCATCATCGGCGGCAAGGACGAGGGCGATATCGGCGCCCAGATCAACCGCAAGGAATCCCGCGCCCGGAACCTTGTTGGCAGGACCGACCTTTTCCAGCTGGCGACCCTGTCCGAGCGGGCGATCATGGCGATTGGTGGCGATACCGGTCCGATGCACCTTGCCGCTGCGGCCAGAACGCCCGGCGTCTGCCTGTTCGCCCAGGAATGGACGGACGAGCTGGAAAAAGAGCTGCACACCGTCTGGCACCCGAAAACCCGCCTCGGCCGGGCCGCACCGCGCGGCGGACCCATGATGGTCCTGCACGCGGCCGCCCTGGACGCGATCGGTCTGGAAGACGTCAAACGCGCCGCTTTTGCCCTGGGCATCCTACCAGCCGGCATGGCCCCCCCGATTCCGGCCCCTCCCGCGCCGCCCAGCTCAGCCGAACCGCGCGTCGAAGCCGTGGCGGATGCGCCGCAGGAATCGCCCGCCGCCGTGGCCCAAGCCTCTGAATCTTGAATATCGGCCGGTTTGCAGGCATATTCAGCCGGCCGGAAGATAATCCCGGAAGTCACCAAGGAGATCGACCATCGCTCAGCGTCCACAAGCGGCCCAGTCCCCCAAGAAGGAAGGCCCGCAAATCAACGAGGATATCCGCGCGCCGCGCGTCCTCCTGATCGATGAAAAGGGCGAGAAGCAGGGCGAGATGCCGCTCGAGGCCGCCCTCGATGCGGCCAAGGAAGCCGGCCTCGACCTCGTGATGGTCGCGCCGGACAACGAGCCACCGGTCGTCAAGATTTCCGACTACGGCAAGCAGCGCTTTGCCGAGCAGAAGAAAAAGGCAGAGGCGCGGAAGAAGCAGAAGTCCGCCGACCTCAAAGAGATCAAGCTCCGCCCGAACATCGACAAGCACGATTACGAAGTGAAGGGTCGTTCGATCCGCCGCTTCTTCGAGGAAGGCGACAAGGTGAAGATCACCATGCGCTTCCGCGGCCGCGAGATGGCGCACCAGAACATCGGCATGGAATTGCTGATCAAGGTGAAGGCTGAATTCGCCGACGTCGCGAAGGTGGAATCCGAGCCCCGGCTCGAAGGACGCCAGATGGTGATGGTGCTGTCGCCGCGCTAAGCGGCGGGCCTGTATTCGTGAAATTGCAGCGTTGTATTGCAGGGAGTGCGTCCATGGTGAAACCCGGTGTTTTTGCCATGGGTGTGCTCTCCATGACCGCCGCCCTGCTTGCTGCCTGCTCCGCGCCGGAAGCAACGCCGGCCGCGGGGCCGTCGGGCGGTGAGGCCTCCCTGCAATCGCCGCCCTTCACCACGCCAGAATTTCACGTACCGCCAGGACAACCGACCACCCCATCGGCGCAGGCAATGCCTGTTGCAGAGCCGGATTCGATGCCGTTCGCGGCGATCGCCATGCAGTTCGACCCGGCGAAGCAACACCTTGTCTGGGTCATGCCACCGGGCATTCACGGCAAGGGCCCGTGGGACTTCAGGTCGGTAGTAAAGCATCTCGACGAGGTGAAGTTCGAGACGACGATCCCGATGCGCGCGGACATCGCGGCCGGCGGCGGGCGCCCGGAATATCCTGCTGGCTACGAGATTGTCCGCCTGACTGACGACGGAACCTGGGCCCAACGAACGGCCGAGATCGACAAGGTGATCGCTGACCTGATCGCGCAGTATGGCCGCGGAAAGGGGTCGCTCGACATGACGAACGATCTGACGCTCACGATCGATCCCGCCTACAAGACGACCTACTGCGTGGAGAACAAACCGGCAGACCTGCGCTTCTACATTGAAGAAGACGGTGTCGCTGACCTTGTCCGGCTCGACGTTGCGGAAATGTCCGGCATCATCCAGATCGCCGTGAAGAAAGCCTGCGGGACCTGATCCCGGCCCCACTAAATGCGCCGTAACTTGAACGCCGTTTGCGGCGATCTACTCTTGTTTCCATGAAACACGCATCCATCGCCCTTCTCGCCGGGATCGCACTCATGGCGTGCGCCCCCTCGCCGACCACCACCGCACCGATGGCGCCGACGCCCGGGCCCGAAGCAGCCGCGCCGATGACGCCCGAAGCTGCGCCCCCCGTCGATCCGGCGATGCCCTCGGCCGATGCCTGTGGCGCGCTGCAGTATCAAGCGCTCATCGGCAAGCCGATCACCGAACCGGGTGTTCCAGCCGAAGGCCTCAATATCCGCTACATCCGCCCCGATACGCAGGTGACGATGGATTTCCGGGCTGACCGCCTGAACATCGACATCGACGCCGGCGGCATGATCAAGGGCTTCCGCTGCACATGATCACGCGCCTCGCTTCATTCGCAGCAGCAGCGGCGATGCTTGCCGCCTGCGCCTCGGCCCCGTCAGCGCCCGCCGTTCCAGATGCGCCGGACGCCGCGATCCCCTCTTCGGCCAACGACACCTGCGGCGCCAGCATGTACGCAGAACTGATCGGCAAGCCGATC
>CALRWU020000161.1:0-6980 GCA_943371945.1 Azorhizobium sp. AG788 | reverse complement strand
AGTTGCTGGCGCTGGGCCGCAGCGGAGCTGAGTATGACGCGTGGCTGATCAATATCGGCAAGGGCGAGCAGTTCTCGAGCGGGTATGTAGAGATCAACCCGAACTCGAAGATACCGGTGATGGTGGATCACAGCGAGCCGAAGCCGGTGCGCGTGTTCGAGTCCGGTTCGATCCTCGTCTACCTCGCGGAGAAGGTCGGCGCGTTCCTGCCGACCGAGCGGGCGGCGCGGCCGGAACCGCTGAACTGGCTATTCTGGCAGATGGGGTCGGCGCCCTTCCTTGGCGGCGGCTTCGGCCACTTCTATGCCTACGCTCCCGAGAAGTGGGAGTATCCGATCGACCGTTATGCCATGGAGGTGAAGCGGCAGCTGGACGTGCTGGATCGCCGGCTGGCGGAGTCCGAGTATCTGGGCGGCAGCGAGTACACCATCGCCGACATGTCGGTGTGGCCGTGGTACGGTGCGATGGTGAAGGGCGTGCTTTATGAGGCTGGCGAGTTCCTGTCGGTGCATGAGTACAAGAACGTCATCCGGTGGACAGACCAGATCGCTGGGCGCGCAGCCGTGAAGCGGGGGCGGATGGTCAACCGTACATTCGGTACGCCGGAGAGCCAGCTACACGAACGGCATGACGCCAGCGATTTCGATACGAAAACGCAGGACAAGATCGCGAAGCCGGCCTGAGGCGCGGAATTCATGCGCGCCTTCATATTCGCGGTCGGTTTCTGGTGGGTGTCGATCCTTTACGTGCTCATGGCGGCGCTGCTGGCGCTTGTGCCGGGTCGCAAGGGCGTGCGCTGGGCGGTGAAGCGTTACACCACGCGCATGGTGCAGCTGATGAAGCTGATCGGCATCAAGCCGGAAGTGCGCGGACGCGAACGCCTGCCGCCGGCGCCGTTCATCCTCGCGCCGAAGCATTCGAGCTATGGCGACGGCTTCCTGATGTATGTGCAGTTCGACGACGTGGCGTTCGTCACGGGCGATCATCTTGAGCGGTTTCCGCTGGTGCCCAAGGTGCTGGAGACGCTGGGCGCGATCGTGATCGACAATTGCGGCGGGCCGGAAGCGCGCAAGGATCTCGCAGCGAGCTTTGCGAGGGCGGCCGAGGACAAGCGCATCGTGCTGATCTATCCTGAGGGGCATCTCACCAAGGTGGGTGAACACAAGCGTATTCGCGCAGGCGTGTGGCACATGCAGGAGGCGTCGCAGTGGCCCGTGGTGCCGGTGGCGACGAACCTCGGCCTGCGCTGGCAGGAACAGGACTATGCGAAATATCCAGGGCCGGCGGTGATCGAGTTTCTCGATCCGATCCCTACGGGGTTGGGGAAGGACGAGATGGTCAAGGCGTTGAGTGAGGCGATCCGCACCAACACGGATCGGCTGATCGAGGAAGGCCGCGCGTGGGACAGAGCGAATAGGGTGGAGCGGAAGCCTTCGCGTGTCGCCGTCAGCGCCGGTTCGAACGTGGCCGATTAGGCGAGTCAGTTGGTTTTGATATTGACCGTCAGCGAGTTCAAGAATTCGGTCGCCTGATCTCCCCGCGCCTTCGGCGCTTCATTCGAGCTCGTGCATATCGCGGCGATTCCGGCCAGCGAGCTTCCGTTTGCCACGGCAAGCTCGCGACCGCGCAGGGTGGAATCTGGGTTCTTCGTTGTGTACTCACGCACCATCGCTTTGCCGATACGCATGGCCGTCGAGTATTCCAGCAGGTCACTCCCTCCCCGCGTCAGAGGTTCTGTCGGCCGCTGTTCCATGCGCGCATTGAGTTGTGTCTGGCTTTCACCGCCTAGGTTGGGTAGCGAAGCAACTATCAGACGGCAGTCCGCCCAGTCGCCAGCCTGATCGCCCACCCTCTCTATAAAGAGGGTATACTTGGGGTTCTTTATGACCGCCCAGCCTTCGGGGATCGCCATACCGACGATGCCATCGGAAGACGTCCATGCCTTAGTCTGGGCATGGGCCGACGGAAGCAGCGTGAGCAGGCCAGCCAGCATCACAGCCGCGAGATAGCGAAGTTTCATGACAAGTCCCCAACCACAATTGCCTGCCGCAACAGGAAGGTTAGGGTTAGGGAGGTGGGGTCGCAAGTCCTGCACTGCCACGCGGAATGAAAGAGAGTTCATGGCCCGCACGTCCAAACGCGCCGAGCGCGATGTCGAGAAGTCCTACACGCGCGCGCAGTTTGTCGCCAAGCTGCGGCGGTTCGCCGATAGTGTGGAGTCGGGCGAGCCGTTCGTGATCCAGATTGCGGGTGAACGCATCCACGTACCGGCGCGGGCCCTATTCAATATTGAGCATGAGCGCGGCAGCGACGGCGAAGAGATCGAGTTCCAGATGAAGTGGCAGGCAGAGTCATGACCACAGCGCACGATTTCAGCTTCAACACGATCGATGGCAAGACGCTGTCGTTGAGTCAGTTCAAGGGGCATCCGGTTCTGGTGGTGAACGTCGCCTCGAAGTGCGGGCTGACGCCGCAATATGAAGGGCTGGTGCAGCTCTATCACCACAAGCGCGAGAAAGGCCTTGTCGTGCTTGGCGTGCCCTCGAACCAGTTCATGGGGCAGGAGCCCGGGACGAATGAGGAGATCGCGACGTTCTGCTCGACGACGTTCGGTGTTGATTTTCCGCTGACGGAGAAGACCGATGTGAAGGGCGACACGGCGCACCCGTTCTACAAGTGGATGAAGCAGGAGCTGGGCGAGCCGGCGGACCCGTTGTGGAATTTCCACAAGCTGCTGTTCGGCAAGGACGGGAAGGCGGTGGCGGCGTTCGGTCCGCGTACGGAGCCGCTTGCGCCCGAGATCGTCGAAGCCATCGACAAGGCGCTGTAGCATGACCACGGCATTCGATTTCGAATTCAAGGGCATCAACGGCGAGCCGCTGCCGCTGAAGACTTTCGAAGGCCAGGCGTTGCTGGTCGTGAACGTTGCTTCCAAGTGTGGATTCACGCCGCAGTATACGGGGCTGCAGAAGATCTATCAGGACTATCACGGGCGGGGGCTCACCGTGCTCGGCGTGCCGTGCAACCAGTTCCTGTGGCAGGAGCCGGCGAAGGAAACGGAGATCGCGGCCTTCTGCGCGGTTACGTATGCGGTGACATTTCCAATGACGGAGAAGACGCACGTGAAGGGCGGGCACGCGCATCCTTATTTCAAATGGATGCGGGAAAAGCTGGGCCATGCGGCGCACCCGGCGTGGAATTTCCATAAATTGCTGACCAACAAATCCGGCGCGCCGGTGGCCGCGTTCAAGTCGAAAGTGGAGCCGACGAGCGCAGAGTTACGTAGCGCCATCGAGAAGGCGATCGCCTGATCGCGAAACTTTTTTCAGTTCGTTGAGTTAACGCACCGATCGGAAATGCTGCGCCGCATGAATTAAGTTGCGCGCGCATATGCCCGATAGCGAAACAGATTTTTGCCGTCGACCAAGCGGTATCAAACTGCAAACAAGTTAACCAAATGGGGCATCAAAAGGGCGCGCGCGTGTGTGACTCTTCTGCGACAGCCGAATCCGTCTGCCCACTGATAATCTGTACCCGCGAGCGTTGGGCTCGTTCCTAATCGACAGGGTATACAATGAAAAAATATGTCGTGACCGCCTCACTCCTGGCGGGCTTCTCCATGATCTCGGGAACTGCCTTTGCTCAAACGGGCACAATCGGCGCCGGTTGGTCGCATCTCGATGCAGACGGTGCAGGCGAAACCGATTCCTATGATCTGAATGGCAGCGTTGCCATTCCGACCGGCGGATCCTTCGCTGTTCTTCTCGACGGCGACTACTCGACCAACGACGATTCCAATACGGACAGCCTGTCCGGTACGGCTCACCTCATCTCTCGCGATGCCAACGGTGCGTTCGGTGGCTTTGTTGGCATGACCAGCATCGACACCGGTATTGGCGACACCAGCGCTTGGACTGTGGGCGGCGAATACGCTGCGTTTATGGGTAACACGACGCTCGCAGGGTCGCTCTCCTACTCGAACGTTGATGATCTGGGTCTCGATGTGTGGGGCCTCGGCGGCGAGTATCGCATCTTCGCCTCGGACGATCTGCGTTTTGACCTGGGTGCTGGTTATCTCCGTGCTGATGCCGGTGGTGGTAGCATCGATGGTCTTCAGGTTGGAGCTGGCGTTGAGTATCGCTTCTCGGGCACGCCGTTCAGCCTTGGCGCTAACGTGGCTTACGTCGACGCCGACGTGATCAACACCACCACGATCGGTCTGTCGCTGCGCTTCGATTTTGGCAATGGCTCTCTCAAAGCGCGTGATCGTTCGGGCAATACGTTTGGCCCGGCTAGCGGTCTCGCGTCGTTCTTCTAGCCATCGCCCAGCGGCGATCTAACTGACGTAGCAAAGCGGTAGTACCCTTTAGCTGCGATCACTGTTGGCGGGGCGGTCCTTCTGGATCGCCCCGTTTTCTTTTGTGGTTTGGTTTCGCCTCTGAGACTAGAGCGCAGTCAGTCTCGCTGGAAACACCGAAACCCGCTCCAGCGCTCTAGATTCCTTGTTAAGAGTCGGATCACGCCTTCGCTGGAACGCCGATGGCGATTCCATCTCAGGCGATCCGGCTCTAGACGTCCGGGCTTTCGCGCGGCGCATCCTTGATGTGCATCCAGCGCAATAATGGCTTCAGGGGGATGACCCAGGCCATGCCGACTATGGGGAAATAGAGAAGTTTCCAGGCCCAGTGCTCGCTGGCAATGCGGTCGCCCACAACGGCGGCGACGGCGATATAGCCAAGCAACCATCCCAGCAGGATCAGCGACCCGATGATTTTGCGCACGTGACAGGCTCCTGCGGCTTTCCATCCGCTGGTCTTCCGTTCTCACAGGTAGGATAAGCGCGCAATGAGCGAGGCTGTTGCCACCGTTTTTCCTGCGAATTCCATGGCGCCTGCGCGGGGCGTGGGGCTGGTTCGCGCGTGGTTGTTGCTGATCGCGGTCATGGTCTACCTCATGATCCTGGTCGGCGGCGCGACGCGGCTGACGGATAGCGGGCTGTCCATCACCGAGTGGCAGCCGCTGCTGGGCGCTATCCCGCCAATGTCGGATGCCGACTGGCAGGACGCGTTCCATAAATACCAGACCACGACGGCGCAGGCGCAGATCCTGAACGCCAACATGGACCTTGCCGGCTTCAAGGGCATCTATTGGTGGGAGTGGAGCCACCGGCAGCTTGGCCGCACGATCGGCGTGGTATTTGCCATCCCATTCCTGTTCTTCCTGCTGACGGGGCGGACGACGAAGAAGCTGTTGCCGCACCTGCTCGCCCTGTTTGCGCTCGGCGGACTGCAGGGCGCCATCGGGTGGTGGATGGTGGCGTCGGGTGTGAATTCCGAGCTGACGTCGGTTGCCCCGTACCGCCTGATGACTCACTTCTGCCTGGCGCTGCTGATCATTGCCTACAGCTTCTGGCTGTGGCTCGAACTCGGCGGGACGCGGCGTGAGGCGCCGGCTCAGGCCAAGCCATGGACGAATGCGATCATCTGGCTCGTTGGTATTCAAATGGCGCTAGGCGCACTGGTCGCTGGGTTAGATGCCGGGCGTGGATATACCGACTGGCCGTTGATGTCGGGCGAGGTGATCCCCAGCACGATGTGGACGCTGGATCCGTTCTGGCGAAACCTGTTCGAGAACGAGGCGACGACGCAATTCCTGCATCGGTTGACGGCTTATGGATTGCTGGGTGTCACAGGCTGGTGCGCGTGGACGTATCGGGCGACGCACTGGTCGCTGTTCCCACTGTTGGGTGGTCTGGTCGCGGCGCAGGCCGTGCTCGGCATCGCAACGCTCATGCACGCAGCGCCGCTCGACATGTCGCTCACACACCAGGCGCTGGGCGTGATCGTCTTGCTCGCGGCCACCCGGCTGGTTTGGACGCTGCGCCGCGCCGGATGAGTCTGCGGCGCATCGCTTCCATGCCGGCGAGCGTTGTAGTCCCTCACATCCCGACGACTGAACTGGCCTAGCGCGTCGATGCCTGCGTCTGATAGCGGATCGTCGCGTCGCTGTTGGCCGGCACGGTCAGGCGGAAAATCGGCTGGCCATTCTTCTGCGCGACGGGATGGTCGGCTTTCACGATCTCCTGACCGCTGAACACATAGACACGCATCTCGACTTGCACGGCGTATGGCTGGGCATTGCTGATTTCGATGCGGCTGACCTGGCTGATGCTTGCGCCCTTGCGGTCGCCTTTGCCGGGCAGGAACGGAAGCGGTTTGCCCGGTGTGATATCTCTTTTCTCGACGACCTGCCGGGCCTGTACGGCGGCGCCTCCCGGAAAACGGAACTCAGTCTCCTCGTTGATTGCGAGGTCGCGTAGGTTGGTCTGGCCAGCCAGAAGACGTTGGGCTGATGCGCCTGAGCCAGCGGATTCGAAGACAGCCACGCGGCCAGACGGGAGCGGCAGGCCGAGATTGTTCTTCTTGTCATTCATGGTGCGCAGGACGATCGCCAACGGCGCATAGCCTTGCGCGGAGTTCGCTGAGTAGAACGCCTCGTGGATCTTCGTGATTGGCACGTCGTCCTGGTCCAGCATACGGACCTGCTTCGACTGGCGGCTCGCGACTGTCGTGCGATCGGGCACGCGATAGAGCTTCAGATCGCCGAGGTCTTCCTGTTCGGCGCTTTTGGCGCTGGCCATTACGGCTTCGGGGGCGGAGGGGGGAGGGGGAGGAGGGGGCGGTGCTGGCATGGCCATGGCGGCGCGGCCGTCATAGCTGTAGGGGTCGAAGCCGAGCGGGAAGGCGCGCTCGATGTAGACCGGCTCGGGGCTGTCGCTGGTCGAGCCCTGCGGCCAGCAGCGGGCGAGGATGGGCTGGCCGAGGCTGATGGGCTCGATATAGCCCGTGGAGCGGTTGAGCTTGCCGGCGACGACCTGAACGCGGGCATTGGCGAAGCTTGTGCCATTGCCGTTCGCCAGCGTGAGCCAGGCGCCAAGATCGAGCTTCTTGCCCGTCGCCGACATGTCGGCGGTGTAATCC
>CALRWU020000160.1:0-6984 GCA_943371945.1 Azorhizobium sp. AG788 | reverse complement strand
ACCAGCGTCGCATCCATCATCGACAGGTCGATGTGCTGGCCACGTCCCGTGCGCCCACGCATGATCACGGCCGACAGCAGCGCGACCAGACCGTGCAGCCCTGCATTGGTGTCGGCCACCGACAGTGGCAGGTCGATCTTCACGCCGCGCTGGCGCACCACGCGATCGATCAGGCCCAACTCTGCATGCACGATCGGCGCATAGGCGGGCCGCTGCGATTCCGGACCGTCCCGTCCGAATCCGGAAATCGATAGCATGATAAGTTTCGGGTTCGCCGCCGCGAGCGTCTCGTAGCCAATGCCCAGCCGCGACATCACATCCGGCCGAAAATTCTCCAGCACCACGTCCGCGTGTTTCACCAGCTCAAGCACCAGAGCCTGTGCGCCGTCCGCGCGCAAATCGATCGAGATGCCCCGCTTGCCTGCGTTGATCATGTTGAAATAGCCGGAAATCCCGGCCGTCATCTTGCCCCACAGCCGGCTGGAGTCGCCCTCCGGTGGCTCCACCTTCACCACCTCCGCCCCCAGATCGCTCAGCATCCGCCCAGCAAACGGCCCCGCCAGCACGCGCGAGAAATCCAGAACTTTCAGGCCTTCGAGTGGATAGCCGAATTCGGTAGGCGCCATCGTAAAACTCCCCGCGCGCCGTTGGGGCGTCGCGCGTACAGGTTAGAGCCCTGCCGTCCGTTGCGCAGCACCAATCCGCGCCAGCAGCGCGCTCCCTGTGAGAGGGGCTGTCGCAATTGAGATGCAAGGGCGGGTAGAGAGACGCGCAATTTATCCCATTTAGTGGCATGATTTTGTATAGAATTACGTTTAAGTGAGAGTCATAAGGTTGGGCAGGACGGCGTTGAATGCTTTGGGGCTCGCAAATGCGTGCGGAACTGAACAGCTTGCAGAACAGACCCGTGTCCGATGACGAGTGGCGCAGCCTCGAACTCAAGGCCGAGCGCGTGGCGGGATTCCGCAACGGTGCGCTGTCGGTTTTCACCGTCGTGCTGATGGTCGGCGCGTTCTGGGTCGGACTGCAGTCCGCCCCCCTGTTCTGAGCGCCACGGGTCAGAGCATCAATCTTGCCCTTGGCTGCCGGACGATTGCGGTAGAGACTTTGGGCCCATGAGCAACCGCAAGAGCAGACGCCGCGCCGCCGCTGTCCACCGCAGCGCGCCACGCGTATCTCCCGCTGAGCGGCGCCAGCTGTTCACACGCGTCGGCCTGGTGCTTCTGGCGATCTTCGCTGTCATTGCCTTCATCGCCATCACGCAGATGATGCGCTGAGTGACGGAACCGCAACTATCGCCCCCGTCCGACTCCCCTCACTACGAAGGCGACAGACCGCAACCCATGTCACAACAGGAAGCACACTGATGAAACGCCTTCTCCTCGCCTTGCCGCTGATGGTCGCCGCTGTCGCCTGTGCGCCCACGCCTGCGCCGGCAGAGCCCACGCCAGCCGTTGTCGAAACGCCTGCGCCCGCTGCGGTGGCCGAGCACAAGCCGGTCAACCTGATGATCCTCTACTCGCTGAAGGCGGGCGTCACGCCGGCTGACTTCGAAGCCTGGGTGAAGTCGACCGACTATCCCGGCATGCGCGGCCTCGCCAGCGTCGCTGATTTCCGTACGCACCGCGCCGAGAAACTGCTGATGGGCGATGGCAAGCCGACGGTGCAGTACATCGAGACGTTCTCGATCCCGAACCTCGACGCCTTCGTCGCCGAAGACATGCCGGGCGCAACCGTGCAGGGCATCATGGGCCAGTTCATGGGCTTCGCCGAAGCTCCGCAATTCATCGTCGTCTCCGAGATCCAATAAATTGACGCAAAGCCCCCCGCGAAAGCGGGGGGTGAACGACGGCGCCGAAGGCGCGCTTTGGTCCGCTAACGCGCCTGAACTCTTTCCATCAGAAAAACCTCGGTTTTCCAGACTCCGTTTGACTCTCTCACAGGGCTGAGTCTCTATGCGAACTGGAACAAAACAGGAACTCAAGCGCCGGGAAAGGGGCTGTTATCGTGGCGAATGTCGATCTGGAAGCGCTGCGCTCTCAGGTCTCCCGGCTTGAGCGGGGGTCCTCGCCGATTGCCGGCGCGCGGTTCGCGACGGGGTCGCGGGCGATCGATGGAGCGCTCGGCGGAGGGTTGGTGCGGGCCGCCTTGCATGAGGTTTTTGCCGACGGCATGGCGAGCGAGCCTGCAGCCGCCGCCTTCGCCATCGCGCTTGCCCTGCGCGCCTCTCAGGGGCGGCCGATCGTCTGGGTACGGCAGGATTTCGTCGGGCTCGAGATGGGCGAGATCTATGCTCCCGGTCTCGCAGAGCTTGGCCTATCGCCCGAGCGGCTGATCCTCGTGCGGGCGCGGGATGGGCCGGCGGTGTTGCGGGCGGGGGAGGAGGCGGCGCGGTGTCCGCCGCTTGGCGCTGTGCTGATCGAGCCGTGGGGCAATCCCAAGACGCTCGATCTCGTGGCGACGCGCAGGCTGGCGCTGGCCGCTGCGCGCTCGAACCTGCCGCTGTTCATGGTGCGCGCTGGGGGAACGCCAACGCCCAGCGCCGCCGCCTCGCGATGGAGCATCCGGTCCGCGCTCTCCCGTCCCTTCGCGACGGAGGCGCCGGGGCATCCCTGCTTTGTCGCCGACCTCTTGAGAGACCGCGCCGGGGCCGCAGGCCAGGGCTGGGTCGTGGAATGGAATCGTGACCGCCTTGCTTTCAATGACATCAGCGCAGGGAATGGGGCGGCGCTTCCTGGCCGTCTGGTTCCCGACCTTGCCGGCGGACCGCATCGTGCGGGCGACGGCAGGCGCGCGGGATAAGCCGCCGCTTGTCGTCGTCGAGAAGCAGAAGGGCGCGATGCGTCTCGTCACGCTCAGCCGCGCGGCGCGGCGGGCAGGGCTGACGCCTGGCATCTCGCTGGCGGATGCACGTGCGCGTATTCCCGATCTGTGGGTCGAGGAGATTGATCACCGTGCGGACGCCGCGCTGCTGGAGGCTGTTGCGAAGGATTGCGACCGCGTCACGCCGGTCGTGATGATTGACGCCCCCGATGGCCTCCTGCTCGACATTACCGGGTCGGAGCACCTGTTCGGCGACGAGGCAAAGCTGCGCCTCGGCCTGTCCCAACGCCTCCGCCGCGCCGGCCTGCATGTGCGCACTGTCATCGCTGGCGCGCCGGATACCGCCCGCGCGCTCGCCCGCCATGGCAATGTCGCCATCGTACCGCCGGATGGCGATGCCGCCGCCGTCCGCTCGCTGCCCATCGCCGCGCTGAACCTGCCCGAGAAAGACCGCATCGCCATTTCCCGCGCCGGCCTGAAGACCATCGGCGCCCTGGCCGACCGTCCCGCGCAGCTCTTCTCCGCCCGCTTCGGCCAGCAGATGACCCTCAGCCTCAGCCGCCTGCAGGGCATCACCCACGCCCCGCTCACGCCGGTTCGTCGCGTGCCCACCTTGTGGGTCGAGCGTCGTTTCCCGGAACCCATCGGACGCATGGAAGACATCGAAGCTGTGCTCGCTGACCTGCTGCGCGAGGCTACAAGCGAACTCTCCGCGCGCCGTGAGGGCGGTCGCCTTTTCGAGGCGGCTTTCTTCCGCGCCGACGGCGCCGTCCGCCACATTGCGGTGGAGACTGGCCGGCCGCTGCGCGAGGCGGCCGTGCTCATCCGCCTTTTTCGCGAACGCCTGGAAACGCTGGCCGATCCGCTCGACCCAGGCTTCGGCTTTGATCAGGTCCGCCTCTGCGTTCACGTCGCCGAACCTCTTGGCGTCGCCCAGCCGGGTCTCGATGGTCACGCCATCGAGGCGGACGAGGTGGCTGACCTTGCCGATCGCCTCGCCACCCGCTTTGGTCCGGGGCGTGTTCTGCGTTTCATGCGCGAGAACACGCACAATCCTGATCGCGCCGTCCGCGCCGTCCCGGCTAGCTTTAATCCCCCTGGCTTCAATCCCCCCGGCTTCAATCCAATGACCTCTGCTGTCTGGCCCACGCCGGAGGAAGGCGAGCCGCCGCTTCGCCCCACCCACATCTTCGATCCGCCGCATCCGATCACGATCAAGTTCGCCGAAGTGCCCGATGGTCCGCCGCGTCGTTTCTCCTGGCGCCGGAAAGAGTATGACGTCGCCCGCGCCGAAGGGCCCGAACGCATCGCGCCTGAATGGTGGCGCAGCGACGCCGCTGCCGACGCCCGCGACTATTACCGTATCGAGGATTCCGAGGGCCGCCGCTTCTGGCTCTTTCGATCCGGCGTCTATGGCGGCGCCGCGCCGCCCGCCTGGTATCTCCATGGCGTCTTCGCATGAGCGAGCCGACAAACATCGTCAGCCTTCCACCACGCACAGGGCAAGGCGAAGACTCCCCCGCGCCGCCCTACGCCGAACTCGCCGCCGCGACCAACTTCTCCTTCCTGCGCGGCGCATCGACGGCAAAGGATATGATCCTGCAGGCGCTCCTTCTGAATCATTCGGGCATAGGAATCGCTGATCATAATACGGTTGCCGGCGTGGTGCGCGCCTGGACAGAACTGAAGCAGTTCCGCGCCGATGGCTTGCCCACGCATGACAAGGTCAGGGAAGGCGGGTCGCCCGGAGAAGTCGGATGGATTGCCCACCCGGATGAAGACGAACTCAAGGCCATAAGCGCAGAGCTACAGAGACGTGCGCTGGCCTTCAAACTGGCTGTCGGCGCACGCCTCGTCTTCGCCGACGGCACGCCTGACATCATTGCCTATCCGGTGAACCGCTCAGGCTGGGGGCGCCTCTGTCGTCTTCTCACCAAGGGCAATTTGCGCGCGGCGCCCGGGGTGGATCGCGCGACAAAAGGCGAGTGTCGGCTGACGCTGGATGACCTGCTGTTCCATCCCGCCGAGCTTCTGCTGATCGTCATGCCCGGAGAAAGGCTTGAGGGGCTTCAACCGCTTCTCTCCCGGCTGCACAGGTCTGCCTGCGTCTGGCTGGGCGCGACCATGCATCGGCGCGGCGATGATCTGCGTCGCCTCCACAAGCTCAAGAAAATCGCGACGACCGCTGGCGTTCCCCTGATCGCCGTCAACGATGCGCTCTATCATGCGCCGGTCCAGCGCGACTTGCAGGATATCGTGACGTGCATTCGCGAGGGCGTAAAAATCACCGAAGCGGGCAGACTGCTGGAGGCGAACGCAGAACGTCACTTGAAAGCAAGACAGGAAATGGCGCGCCTCTTTGCGCACGCGCCCGAGGCAATCGATCAGGTCGCGATCTTCCTCGATCTTGTCGAGTTCGATCTCGAGCAGCTCAGTTATCAATACCCTGAAGAACCTGTTCCGCCCGGCTGGAAAGACCAGGCCTATCTTGAAGATCGCACGTGGTTCTACGCGCGCATGAAATATGGCGACGCGATACCGAGGAAAGTCGAAGAACTCCTGGCAAAGGAACTCGCCTTCATCCGGGAGTACAGGCTTGCGCCATATTTTCTCACGATCTTCGACACGGTCCGCATCGCCGACAATCTTGGCATTCTGTGTCAGGGGCGTGGCTCGGCTGCGAACTCCGCCGTCTGTTATGTTCTGGGCATAACCTCGGTCGATCCCGCCACATTCGATGTGCTTTTCGAACGCTTTCTGTCTGCCGAGCGAAAGAACGAACCGCCCGACATCGATGTCGACTTCGAGCACGAACGCCGCGAGGAAGTGATCCAGCACATCTATGAGCGCTATGGCCGTGAGCGTGCGGCCATCGCAGCGACCGTAATTCATTACCGACCGCGCAGCGCCATGCGCGAAGTCGGCAAGGTCTTCGGCCTTACCGATGATGTGACGGCCCAGCTCTCCGGCCTTGTCTGGGGCAGCTGGGGAGCGGCGCCCGCCGCGCAGCAACTGCGTCAGGCCGGTCTCGATCCCGAAAATCCCGTGCTGCATCGCGCCCTGGAATTCGCCAATCGGCTGCAGGGCTTCCCACGCCATCTGTCACAGCACGTCGGCGGCTTTGTACTGACATCTGGCCGCCTCGATGAATTCGTCCCGATCGGAAACGCCGCGATGGATGAGCGCACCTTCATCGAGTGGGACAAGGACGATATCGACGCGTTGCGGGTCATGAAGGTCGATGTGCTTGCGCTTGGCATGCTCACCTGTATCCGCAAGGCGCGCGACCTTCTCTATCGCCATGGCGAAGTGCGCTATGGCTTGCGCGATTTTCCGGCGGAAGATCCGGTTGTTTATGACATGCTGTGCAAGGGCGATTCGATCGGCGTCTTCCAGGTCGAAAGCCGCGCCCAGATCAACATGCTGCCGCGCCTGAAGCCGCGCAAAATGTACGACCTGGTGATAGAGGTTGCGATCGTTCGCCCCGGCCCGATTCAGGGCGACATGGTTCACCCCTATCTGAAGCGCAGGGAAGGGGCCGAGCTCGTTACCTATCCCTACCCGAAAGGCGGCAACCCGAAAGAACTCTACGACATACTCTGGCGCACCGAAGGCGTTCCGCTGTTTCAGGAACAGGCCATGAAGATCGCCATGGTCGCGGCAGAGTTCACGCCAGAGGAGGCCAATGGCTTGCGACGCGCGATGGCGACGTTTCGCAATGTTGGCACGATTCACAAATTCGAAGACCTGATGGTGAAGCGCATGATCGCGCGAGGCTATGACCCCGATTTTGCCCAGCGCTGTTTCGACCAGATCAAGGGCTTCGGCTCCTACGGTTTCCCTGAAAGCCACGCGGCGGCCTTTGCGCAGCTGGTCTACGTGTCATCGTGGATCAAGTGTCATCATCCGGCGGCGTTTGCGTGTGCCTTGCTGAACTCGCAGCCGATGGGGTTCTACGCGCCAGCGCAGATCGTACGCGATGCGCAGGAACATGGCGTTGAGGTCCGCGAGATCGACGTGAACCACAGCCATTACGACAACACGCTGGAGCGGCGCGAGGATGGCGCGCTCACGCTCCGCATCGGTTTTCGCCAGATCGACGGCATGCGCGAGGCCGATGCGCATGCGCTCGTTGCGCGGCGCGGGCACGGCTTCACCAGC
>CALRWU020000159.1:0-6999 GCA_943371945.1 Azorhizobium sp. AG788 | reverse complement strand
GGCCGTCGGTCAGGTTGCCGCCAGTCAGGCGCACGGTGAAGTTGTCGCCGAAGCTCTTCTCGACGAACACTTCCAGCACGCCGCCATAGGAGGTCGTGACCTCTTCGCCAACCACACGGCTGTAGGCGTCGCCCTGCTTGCGGTAGGTCACGCCGAACGACGCATCCCATGTCGGCAGGTCCTGAATGAAGCCGATATTGTACACGAAATCCGACTGCGAATTGAACCGGCGCGAGCCAAACTCGTCATCCACATCGCTGTCGAGCCACGAGTAGTTGAAGAACACGCCCGTGTCGTCCATGCCGATGAAATCGAGCGAGGCCGAGTAGTCCAGCTCGATGCCCCACACCTTGCCATCGCCCGTGTTGCGCGCGGAGTAGATGAACGTGCCTGCGCCTTCTGATCCCGTGGCGCCCGTGTTGTAGATCTCGATCAGGTCCTTGATGTCGCGGTAGAAGAAGTTGATGCCTGCGATACCCGTGCGTCCGATCTGGCGCTCGTATCCGGCATCGATACCCCACGCGGTTTCCGGATCGAGGGTCGGCACGCCAACGAAATCGTTGTCGCCGAGTTCGGCTTCCAGCGTCGCGGGCGACAGGAAAGTGAAGCTGGCGCGGCGGATCGTGCGGGCGATCGACAGGCTGATCCGGTCTTCGTCGGTCAGGTTATAGCGCAGGTGCGCCGACGGCAGCAGTTCGGCATAGTCGGCATCCGTCGTGGTCAGCGCCGTGCGGTCTTCGATCGAGATGTCCGTCGTCTCATAGCGAAGACCGGCCTCCCACTCAAACGGGCCAGCATCGCCGTTGAACATCACGAACGGGTCGATGCGGGTCTGCTCGATCGTGTTGTCGCCGCCAGCAGCCGGAGCAAAAACCGTGAAGGGCCGCGTACCCGTAGTCGGCACGGCAGTTCCCGCCGGCAGGTTGAAGCGGATGCGCGCCGCTTCCTGCACCAGGTTGTCGCGTTCCTTGTTCTCGAACTGCACGCCGAACTCGACCTTCAGGTCGTCGCTCAACTCGCGCTTCTGTTCCAGCTTGGCTGAGTATTCGGTGTCCTTGAGGTTGACGGTCGCGGCATCGCCGGTGAAGCGATCACCGTCGGGGAACGGGTTCACATCGCGCAGGTATTCGATCTCGTCCTCGAACTCGAATTCCTCGTTCTCGAAGCGGGCATAGCCAAGCTTCACGGCCGTTTCGCCGCCCAGGAAATCGAAGACGTACTTGCCGTTCAGCGAGTAGCTGTCCTGCGTGATGTCCACATCGTTGTTGTTGAAGACACTCAGCGTCGCGAGAGCCTCGTTCTGCGTCGGACCGCGATATTCGAGTGAATCCTCGTCCTGCGTGCGGTCGGTGTGAACGTAGAAGGCGCTGAGGTCGAGCTTGCCGACGCCGAGATCGACCTGATAGCTGCCATTGGCCGAATAGTCGGTGCCATCGCGCGTATCGGTCTGAAGTTCATAGTCGGTGAGGGCTGCGCCCGGAGCGGCGTAGCGGAGCGACAGCTTCTCCTTCGGGTTGCGCCGGCCCTGCACGTTGCCACCCAGCAGCACACGTCCGCCGAGCGCCGCGCCGCCCCACACGGCGCCATACGTTTCCCGCACGCGGCCATCATCGAAGCCCAGCGCGCCAACGCGAACGTAACCGCCATCGAGGCTGTAGGCGTCGCGCAGGACGATGTTGACGCCGCCCGCCACCGCGTCGCCCGAACGGTTGGCAGAAGCCGAGCGCACGATCTCGATCCGCTCGATCAGTTCGGCGGGGATGCGATCGACAAAGAACGAACCATCCGCACCATTGCCGAATGAGCCCGAATCCGAGCCAGAGCCCGGCACTTTTTCGCCATTGATCAGGATCTGCGTGTAGGCCGGATCAAGGCCGCGCAGGCGCACGCCATCCGATTCCAGCACGTCCGACAGGAAGGTCACAGACGGCACGCGCTTCAGCGCATCGCCAACCGACAGCGGCTCGAACGGCTGGATGTAGTCCGTGCCGTAGGACAGCACCGGCGCGGTGTCCGTCGTGCGATCACGATATCCAATGCCTTCCACCACCACCACGTCGCGGGCGCTGACAGTCTGATCATCGGCGGAGACGGTTTCGACCGCTGGGCCGGTTTGGGCGACGGACGGCTGCAGTGCCGCAAGTGAAATCGCAGCGCCCGCCACGCCAGCGAAGTGTGAGGCCTTGAGCTTCATTGCCATCGGGAAACCTTCCATCGAACTGATGGGCGGGCTCTAGAGACGGCTCGTGACAGGTTCCTGTCAGGACTGTTTCAATTGCGTGACACTCTCAATTGATGCTTCGTAGCCACACTGTTGCCGGCAGCACAGTTTGCAGCCGGGACCCTGTTTGGCTAAGAGCCCGCCATGTCTCTTTCCATCATCGGCGTCGATGCAGACGACACGCTCTGGCACACCGAGACGGTGTTCCGGCTGACTCACAAGCGATTCAATGAGTTACTCGCCGAGTTCGGCGACGAGGATGCGCTTGAGGCACGCCTCGCCGCCATCGAGCGCGAGAACATGAAGGCGTATGGCTACGGCGCAAAAGGCTTCACGCTATCGATGCTTCAGACCGCGCTCGAAATCAGCAACGGCAAGGTTTCGACCAAGGTCATTCAAGAGTTGCTGGACGCCGGCCGCGAGATGATGACCCACCCGATCGAGCCTCTGCCAGGCGTCGAGGATGCGCTGAAGGCGCTGAAGGAACGCGGCAGTCTCATTCTCATTACCAAGGGCGATCTCTTCCACCAGGAAAGCAAGCTGGCTGCCTCTGGCCTCGGCTCACATTTCTCAGGCGTCGAGATCGTCTCGGAGAAGACGCCGGAGATCTACACGCGTGCCTTTGCGCGCCATGGCGGACGCGCCGAGACATCGCTGATGACCGGCAATTCGGTGAAGTCCGACATCCTGCCGATGCTCGCCGCCGGGGGCTACGCCGCCCTCGTGCCCTACCCGCTGGTGTGGGAGCATGAGCGCGCCGAGAAGCCCGTCGGCCATCCGCGCTATCGCGAAGTCGAAACGTTGGGCGGCCTTCCCGAGTGGCTGGACGAGATCAGCTGACTTGGGATCGCCGGACCCCTGCCCGGCAATCGCCGCAGTTCGACAGGCGCACCCGCGCGGTCTTGAGACTTCAGCATTGGCTTTTTGACGGTCACGAACCAGATACAATGAACCGGCACGCTTCCGGCGTAGCACTGCACCGCAATCCCACGTCGCACACATTCGAGGTGAAGCTCATGTTCTTGGAAACCCGGGACGGAACAGAAATCTTCTTCCGCGATCTCGGCGATGGTCCGCCTGTCGTCCTGATCCATGGCTGGCCGCTGAACGGCGACATGTGGGAATACCAGATCGCGGCCCTGGTCGAGGCGGGCTTCCGCTGCATCGCCTATGACCGGCGCGGCTTCGGCCAGTCGGACCAGCCCTGGGAAGGGTATGACTACGACACTTTCGCGGACGACCTCGCCGACCTCATCGAAGAACTCGAACTTACCGACGTCACGCTGATCGGGTTTTCCATGGGCGGCGGCGAAGTCGCCCGTTACATTGGCACGTACGGAACCGAGCGCATCTCGCGCGCTGTCCTGTTGGGCGCCGTGCCGCCCTTCCTGCTCCAGACCGAAGAGCATCCCGCGGGTGCGCCCATGTCGGTGTTCGACGGCATGATCGCCGGCATCAAGGCCGATCGCCCGCAATTCTTCGCCGATTTCAGCAAGGGCTTCTACGGCCTGCCCGCGACCGGCGTGTCCCAGGGCATTCTGGATTGGACCCTGATGCATGCGCTCAAGGCGTCGCCAAAGGGCACGGTCGATTGCGTCACGGCTTTCGGGACAACTGACTTCCGCGAAGACCTCAAGAAGTTCGATGTGCCGACGCTCATTCTTCACGGCGAAGCCGACGCGATCGTTCCCGTCGCCATCAGCGCACGCGAATCCGAGCGCCTGATTCCGGGCGCAGTGCTGAAGGAATACCCCGGCGCGCCGCACGGCCTGTTCTTCACCCACAGGGATGCCGTCAACGCCGACATCCTGGCGTTCCTGGCCGAATAGAGGGCCGGGAAAACACACTGGCGATTTGGCCGATCCTGTTGTTCTCTCGCTGAAACCTCGCGCAGCAGGAATCAGGAGAGATGCCTATGCCTACGCACGGCCATTTTGCAGGGCATCTTGCCGGACTGGCGGCCATCGCCCTCGCGCTTGCCGCGGCTGGCTGCGCCACATCCGAACCAGCGACAGCTACAGCGCCCGCAACGCCTGCAGCCGCCCCCTCCTCCCCCGCCCCCAGCCCGCAGCTGATCGCTTCAGGTGACGAGGTGTTTCACAACTCGTCCTGCCTCGTCTGCCATGGCGAAGACGCGAAGGGCACTGCCGTCGGACCCGATCTCACAGACGCAACCTGGCTCAGCGGTGATGGCAGCGTTGGGTCGATCACGACCATCATCAGCCAAGGCGTCGATGCGCCCAAGCAGTTCCGCAGCCCGATGCCCGCCATGGGCGGCGCCAACCTCTCGGACGATGATCTGAAGGCTGTCGCGGCTTACGTCTGGTCGCTTAGCCACAAATAGAAACCGGATCAGGCGCCGCCTACTTCTTTTGCTGCCCAAGCCCCATCACCGACCCGCTCGCCAGCACGTGCCCCTTCAGCGGCGCGATCAGTTCGTCATAGCTCTTCGGCGCAAAGTCAGCCGGCAGGAGCGTATCCAGCGCCAGCACCTGGACATGATAGCGGTGCTTCGGCCCCGGCGGCGTACGCGGGCCGAGATAGGGCTGCGTTGCGCCCTTGTAGTTCGGGCCATAGATCGCGCCGACCGGCTTCTCTTCCGGCTTCATGCCGACCTTCAGTGACGTAACCGACGCCGGAATGTTCACCACAGACCAGTGCAGGATCGGAGCGCCACGTACGACAAGATCGCTGTCCTGCATGATGATCGCATAGCTCTGCGTGCCTTCAGGACCATCCGTCCAGTTCAGCCCGGGAAATTCATTGCCCTCGTATTGCGTGTACTTGAACGGGATGTCCCCGCCGGCCGGCCACCCGCCCGACATCACGTCGATCTCCGTGAATTCGTCAGATCTCGCAGGCAGCGCCACGATGGCCAAAAGGTCCCCGCCCGCCTCGATCTCCGGCGGCGGCGGCGCGCCCTGAGCTAAAGCCGGCCCAGCGGCCATGATGGCGAACACCGCCGCCACGATAAGCTTCCTCATCGCGCTCTCCCTCGCAACTCGATGCAGTCGAACGCCGCACTCAGCTCCTCGGCCCCGGCTCAGCCCTTCGGCACGACCTTCAGCAGACGCGCGCCCGGTCCGTCCGTCAGCAGGTAGATTGCACCGTCAGGACCAACGCCAATATCGCGATAGCGTTCCTTCTGGTCGGAGAAGGCGAAGCGCTCCTCGCCTTTCACTTTCTCGCCATCCATCGACAGCCGCGCGACATAGTTCGAGTTGAGACCCGCCGCGAACACGGAGCCTTTCCATTTCGGGAAAGCGTCGGCGTTGTAGTAGGCGAGCCCGCCCGGCGCGATCACCGGATCCCAGTAATAGATCGGCTGCTCCATCCCTGCCTTGACCGCGCCCTCGCCGATCTTGGTGTGCGCGCCGCCATACTCGACGCCGTAGGTGATGGTGGGCCAGCCATAGTCCTTGCCCTTGCGCGCGATGTTGATCTCGTCGCCGCCCTGCGGACCGTGCTCAAGCTCCCACAGCTCGCCCGTCGCCGGATGCAGAAACGCGCCCTGGGAGTTGCGGTGGCCGTACGACCAGATCTCCGGCAGCGCGCCGGTCTTGTCGCCGACGAACGGATTGTCCTTCGGGATCGTGCCGTCCTTGTTGATCCGCACGATCTTGCCGATCCCGCTCTTCAGGTCCTGCGCCTGCATGCGCCCCGGCATGATCGAGCGCTCGCCCTGCGTGACGAACAGCGTGCCGTCCTTTGCGAACACCAGGCGCGATCCAAAGTGCAGGTTCGATTTCAGCGTCGGGCGCTGGTGATAGATCACCTGCACATTTTCGATCTTCGGCGTCGCGCCGTCGACCAGCTTGCCCTTGGCCACCGCGGTGTTGTTGGCGCCATCACCCGCCGGTTCGGCATAGCTCCAGTAGATCATCTGGTTCTTCGCGAAGTCCGGATCGAGCGCCACATCCAGCAACCCGCCCTGTCCGAGCGTCATCACCGCTGGCACGCCGTTCTTGATCGGCGCGGAGACTTTCCCGTCCTTGTCGACGATGCGGAACTGGCCCTTGGTGCGCTCCGTGATCAGGAACTTGCCGCCGGGCAGGAACTCGACCGCCCACGGGCTCTCGATGCTGCCTGCCTTCACCACTTCCTTCACTTCATACTTCGTGTCGGTGGTCAGCGTCGGCGCGCGCGTCTGGTTCGGGAAAGCAGGCTTGTAGCCTGAGCGATTGCCATCCCGCGTCTCGGCTGGCGGCTGGGCGATGGCGACCAGTCCGGCGGCGGCCGCGACAGCTGCGGCGCACACGGCGGCGGCGAGACGAAATTTCATGGTCACAGGCTCCGGACGTTTTCTGGTTTGCAGCTCTCAACCTAGTCGCATTTCATCCCGCGCACAGCCCGAAAGCTGCATCACGCCAGCGCGAGGTGCGCCTAGCGCACGGCCTTCGGCCCCTCAGGCCGCGTCGCGACGAACAGGGCGCTCAGCACCAGCGCCACGGCGACGCCGATTGTCCACACGATCGGCAGGTGCACCAGCAGCACGATCACGAATGACACCGTCATCGATCCGATCGCGATGTATTTGATCTTGCGCGGAATGGCTCCGTTGTCGCGCCATGCCACCACGCTCGGCCCCAGCTGCGGGTGATTGAGCAGCCAGTTTTCCAGCCGCGGCGAGGATCGCGTGAAACAGCCCGCCGCGAGGATCAGGAAGATCGTCCCCGGCAAGCCCGGCGTCAGATAGCCAATCACGCCCAGCACGGTCATCACGACCCCGCAAACGAAGAAGAACGGGCGTATCAGCGGGCTCCCCTTGCGTGTTGTTT
>CALRWU020000158.1:0-7001 GCA_943371945.1 Azorhizobium sp. AG788 | reverse complement strand
GAGCCAGCCGCGAACGACCTTGCCGTCCTTGATCAGCTGGTCGGAGATTTGCTTCACGGCCTTGGCTTCGATCGCGAAGCCGATCCCAACGCTGCCACCACCCGTATCAGAGAAGATCGCCGTGTTCACGCCGATGACTTCACCATTGATGTTGAACGTCGGTCCGCCCGAGTTGCCGCGGTTGATCGGCGCATCGATCTGGATGAAGTCATTGTAGTTGCCGCCGAGCAGCTCACGACCATCGGCGGAAACAATGCCCGCAGTCGCCGTACCGCCAAGTCCGAAGGGGTTGCCGACAGCGACCACCCAGTCGCCGACGCGCGGCTTGGCCTTGGTTGCAAATTCCACGAACGGGTAAGTGCCGCTCTTTTTGACCTTCAGCACCGCCAGATCGGTCTGCTCGTCTGAGCCGATGATCTGCGCTTCGAGTTGGTCGCCATTCTTAAGCGTAACCGTGACCTCGCGAGCGTTTTCGATCACGTGATGGTTGGTGACGATGTAACCGCCAGGCGTGATGAAGAAGCCAGAGCCAAGGGCCATCCCTTCACGGTCGGTTTCTGGCGCCGACTTGTCCTGCTGGTCGCCGAACTCGTCTTCGTATTCGTCGAACCCCGGCAGGCCACGGAAGGGATTGAAGGCGCCATTGCGCTCGGCGGCCTTCACCTCGGTGGTCACCTGAACGCTGACCACTGCCGGGCTCACACGCTCGATCAGGTCGGCAAAGCTCATCGGCGCGCCTGAGGGAGGCGATATGGCTACAGGCTTCTGTGCGGTCGCGACGGGGACAAGCGATGTGCTGGAGGCAAGCGCAACCATCAGTCCGGCCGCAATTCCCAACCCACGGTTCCGGACCATTCCAAGCTTGATCATTCGCTCTCTCTCACTGCAGTCCGTTATGCGCGACGTGCGAGTACTGAACCTAGATGCAGACCCGCCCTCTGCAACTGCAAAGACCTGTTCGCCGCGTCCTCTGCTTTGGACAATTCTGCCTTACTTTAAGGCAATCATGCGGCGGCGCCAGTGCCCAAGACGCCGTATTGCGATGGGAACAGGGCGAAATCTTCCGCTCGTCGCCAATCAAGGAGACTCAGGCGCCGTCCTGGCCGCGATCATCCGGCACCGGCGTCAGGTCGCGTCTGCGCTGCTTGAATCGCCCCAGACCGATCATAGCTCCCACGCCAACGAGCAGCGCGAAGGGAAATGCCCACAGCGCCATCGCCCATCCGTCCGTTGGGGGACGGAAGGAGACATACTGACCGTAGCGGGAGACGAAGAAGTCCCGAACCGTCGAATCGCTCGCTCCCTGGGCAATCTGCTCGCGAATCTTTCTGCGCGCATCCACGGCCATGTCCGCTGTCGATTGTGAGACCGGCTCGTTTTCGCACACGGTGCAGCGCAGCTCGCGCATCAACGCCTGCGCCCGCGCTTCCTGCGCTGCGTCGGGTAGCGGCGTATCGAGCGCCGCAGTTGCCTGCAGGATCAGCGCGATCAGCGGCGCAATCATGCCGTTACGCTCGCCGGACCAACAGGCTCAGCAACAGGCGCAGCCTCGGTCGCGGGCGTAACTGCCGGCGCGCGACGACGCACGCGTGCAGCCAGCGACAGGAACCCGCCGAGCGCGATCAATGCTGCTCCGCCAAAAACCCAATCGATCAGCGGATGATGGGCAATGCGAATGCGCCATGCTCCCGGCTGCTCCCGCACCTGATCGCCCAACGCAACGTACACATCACCCGTCAGCGTCTTGCGGATCGCGACCTCCGTGGTGCTCGTGCGCGCCACCGGATACGCCCGCTGCTCGGGCTGGATGATCTCGGTCGTGTTGCCATGGGTGACTTTGATGTCCGCTCGCAGCGCCGTGTAGTTCGGCCCATCGACGGACTTCACCCCCAGGAATTCGAACGTCCAGCCAGCCATCTCCGCTGACTGCCCTTGGCTTAGCGGGAATGTACGCTCCGTGCGTGTGGCCGTTTCAACCGTCGCGCCAATCACGAAGAAGCCCATGCCGAGGTGCGCTATCGCCATGCCCCAGACTGTTAGAGGCAAGCGGAACAGGCGGCTCGCACCACCGGGACCCAGCCGTCGGACGAAATCAAAGCCAACGCCGAAAACAACCCATGTCCCAACAAGGACGCCAAATCCAAGCCAGACGCCCCACCCGCCAAACGCCATCGCGACAACGCCCGTCAGAACAGCTGCAACCGCCGCAGGCATCAACCACTTCACAAGCGGCCCGAGATCAGCTTTGACCCACGGCGCTGCCTGCGCGAGCGGCATAAAGCACAACAGCACTGCCACCATCGGCGCCAGTGTCAGCTGGAAATAGGGCTCTCCGATCGATAGCGACGCGGCCTCGCGCGAAATCATGCCGACCTCGCCTAGCCACTGCAGGAACATCGGCGTCACTGTGCCGACAAGCACGAGCGCTGCCGCCACCGACAGGAACAGGTTGTTGAGGACCAGAGCGCCCTCGCGACTCACCGGGTCAAACTCCGGCCCCTGCTTGATCATCGGCGCGCGCCAGGCAAACAGCGCCAAAGCCGCGCCGCCGGCGATCCCCAGACCCACCAGCAACACGATCCCGCGCGTCGGATCGACCGCGAACGCGTGCACCGACGTCATAACACCGGACCGCACCAGGAACGTACCGAGCAGCGCCAATACAAACGCCAGTACGCACAGGAACACAGTCCACGCCGCCATGCCGCCGCGCTTCTCCGTGACGATGAGCGAGTGAATTACAGCTGCGCCAACCAACCACGGCATAAACGACGCGTTCTCGACCGGATCCCAGAACCACCAACCGCCCCACCCGAGCTCGTAATACGCCCAGATCGCGCCCAGCGAGATCCCGATGGTCAGCGCGCTCCATGAAAACAGCGCCCAGGGACGCACGCGCCGCGCCCAGTCGCGATCGATCTCGCCATTGATCAGGCCTGCAGCCGCCATTGAGAACACGAACGACATGCCGACATAGCCGATATAGAGAAAGGGAGGATGGAACGCGACCGCAGGGTCCTGCAGCAGCGGGTTCAAGCCGCCGCCATCGAATGGGATATCGACCAGATTCCGCGTGAACGGGCTCGAGACAAAAAGCAGGTAGGCAAACGAACCAACCGTCAGCAGCCCCTGCACGCCCAGCGCCCGATCGCGCAGCTTGCCATCCTTCATGAACAGCGCGGCCGCCGCGCCATAGCCCGACATCACCATGCACCACAGCAGCATGGAGCCTTCGTGGTTCCCCCACGCGGCTGCGATCCGGTAGATCATGGGCATCAGCGAATGCGCATGCTCGGCCGCCAGCACGACGGAGAAATCCAGGCGCACGAAACAGATGACCAGCGCCACCATTGCCAGTAGAGAGAATAGGCCCGTCGCCACAGCAAGCCGCCGCGGCGCCTCGCCACCCGTGGTCAGGCCCAGTACGGATTGCCCCGCCGCCGTCGCCAGCGCGAGGAAGGCCAGAAGGTGACCGAGTTCTGCGATCAAGTGGAAGGCTCTTTGACGTAAGCGGCGTCGCCGCCTTCTGCTTCCGAAGCCCGCTTCATCGCGTCATAGGCTTCCTTCGGCATGTAGTTCTCGTCGTGCTTGGCCAGCACGCGCGTCGCCACCAGCGTACCCGAAGCGTCGAACTTGCCCTCGGCAACGACGCCCTTACCTTCCTTCACCATGTCCGGCGGAATGCCTTCATAGACGACCGGCACCGTGTGCTTGCCGTCGGTGATGCTGAAGGCCAGCAGCTTGCCGCCATCGCCATGCTTCTGGCTGCCGACTTCGATCAGGCCGCCGACGCGAATGCTCTGGTGATAGCTCGATGCGCCCTTTGCTGCGATGTCGGAGGGCGACTGAAAGAACGCCACCGCGCCCTGCAACCCCACCACCGCCAGCGCCGCTGCGCCCGTAACCAGCGCCGCCGCCACTCCGATGAGCCAGAGCCTTTGTGAACGCTTCCGCATGAGTAAGACGTCTCCTGGTCAACGGGCCCCGGCCGACGAGCCTGTGTAGTATATTGACCGGATCGTCCTTACGCCAGCGACACGATGGCGCGAGATACGGTCACTTTTCAGCTGGAATTCAGACCCCGCAATCCTCAGGGTGTTGTCGGCGGATCAATGCCGAACATCTGCCGCAGCGCAGCAAACATCTGCCGCTCCGGCCCACCCGCCGGCGCACGCTTCTCGATATCGTCCCACAGCGCTTGCGCCTCAGCTTTCTTGCCCTCTTTCCAGAGTCCGATCCCGGCCAGATAGCCGAGCCTGAAGTGATCGGGTTGAGCCTGGAAGGCGGCCTCGTAAAGCCTCGTCGTTTCCGGGTCGACATCGCCCGTACTCTTGAAGCGCAGGTCGGCGAGATCTGTCAGAACTTCAACATTGCTGCCGTCACGCCTCAGCGCATCTCGAAACGCATCTTCGGCCTTTTGCAGGCTATCCTGCATAATTCCAGCCTGCTTGGACGCACCCTTTTCATCGCCTGACTGCATCAGCTGCGCGCCCTGCATCTGGGCATTCTGAGCCATGCTCTCATACATGCGCGCGACAATCACATAACCTGTGGGGTCTTCCGGGCGCTCGCGAATCTTCTGTTCGACAACCGCGATCGCCGTCCGCGTGTCCACCTTGTCCGGTTGCGTCCTGACGAGATTTTCCGCCTCAGCCAACCGCACGTCCAGCGGACGATCGCCCATGTCAGGATGCCCGACAAACCAGTAAGTCGCGACGCCGGCCACGCCCAGAGCCAGCACGATCAGCCGTGTCTGCGTCGACTTCGCGACCAGCCAGGCTCCACCTGCGACAAATACAACGGCGACGAGAGCGATCCAGATCAAAGCGGCGCCGCCGGCAGCACAAGGCGGGCCCGCAGGCCGCCGATCGGGCTGTCCTCAAGGTGGAAGCTGCCACCGTAAATGTCCGCGAGTTCGTTCACGATCGACAATCCCAGACCCGTTCCCGGCGTGGATTCATCCAGCCGCTTGCCACGTTCCAGCGCCTTAGCGCGATGTTCAGGCGGGAGGCCGGGACCATCGTCGTCCACAATCACTTCCATGCCGTCATCGTTCCGGGTCACCGTCACGTTGACACGCGACTTGCACCATTTGGCGGCGTTCTCCAACAGGTTCCCGACAAGTTCATCGAAGTCGCCCCGCTCGCCCCGGAACACCGCCTTGGGGTCGATATCTACTTCGATCGCCAGGCCCTTGTCGCGGTTCAGCCGCTCCAGCATCCGGGCGATGCCTTCCACTGGCTCCTGCACCTCTGTCCGCGCCCCCAGCACCTGCGCCTGCGCCGCCGCCTGCGCACGCTTGAGGTAGTGATTGACGTTGGCGATCATTGCGTCGGTCTGCCGTCGCACCAGATCTGCCAGCTTGTCCGTTCCCTTGGCCTCGTTCTTCAGCACCGCCAGCGGCGTCTTGAGCGCATGCGCCAAATTGCCGACATGCGTCCGCGCCCGCTCCACCACTTTCCGGTTGTGCACGATCAGCGTGTTGATCTCGCGGACGAGGGGGGACAACTCGGCCGGGTACTCGCCATCGAGATTGTCGCGCCGCCCCGCGCGCACGTCGCCCAGTTTGCCCTGGATTTCGTGCAACGGCCGCAGGCCATAGCGGATCAGCACCAGCACGCCGACGATGATCCCCAGCGCAAGCACGCCGAGTGCGATACCGAGACGCAGCGTGAAGCTACCGACAGCCGCATCAGCGCTTGATCGGTCAATCGACGCATAAAGGAGAATGGGGAATGGGCGATCAGTGAAGGTGATGGCGCGTATGCCCGCGCGCACCTGCTTGTCGTCAGGCCCTGCCATGTCGAGGAACAGCGTCGTGCCAGGCACCTTCACGGCGCTGGCGCGGACATCTTCCGCCAGCGCCGGCTCTTCGTCGAACAAGCTGTCCGACTTGCGGAAGCCCACGACCTTGTTCTGCCCATCGAGATCAACGAAAGCCCAGTAACGGCCAGACAGCGCGCGACTAAACCGCTCATCGCGCGGCAACTTCGTGTCGTCGACCTTGATCTGCCCCTGCTCGGAATTCGCCGCCGCCGCCAGAGTCAGCAGCGTATCGTCCAGCACAAGGTCGAGCTGATGATCCGTTTCCGACCGGTAGAACGCCTGCAGCGACCAGCCCGCAACGAGCACGACAAACGCGCTCCAGACCGCCGCGGCCACAAGCATGCGCCGTGCGATGGAGCCGCGCGTGCGCGTCCCTTCGGTCTCGGCGCCTGCCGTTTCTGTCATGCTAGTCGACGATCTTCTCGGCCTTCGGGTCGATCAACCGATACCCCAGCCCGCGTTCCGTCAAGATGCGGTTGGAGCCGATCTTGCGCCGCAGACGGCCGACGAACACTTCGATCGTATTCGAATCGCGGTCGAAGTCCTGATCGTAGATGTGCTCGACCAGTTCGGTGCGGGGAACGACCCGTCCCTGATGGTGCATCAGGTAGGACAGCACGCGATACTCGTGCGCCGTCAGCTTGATCGGCTCGCCATTGACCGAAGCGCGCGCCGCGCGTGTGTCGACCCGCAGGTCGCCGCATTCGAGCGCCGCACTCGCATGACCCGCTGCACGGCGCATCAATGCACGCAGGCGCGCCAGCAATTCTTCGGTCACGAACGGCTTGGTGAGATAGTCGTCGGCGCCTGCATCGAACCCGGCGACTTTCTCGCTCCAGCGATCACGCGCCGTCAGGATCAGCACAGGCATGTCCTTGCCGCCCGCGCGCCATTTCTCGAGCACGCGCACGCCGTCGAGTTTCGGCAAGCCAAGGTCGAGCACGGCGGCGTCATAGGGCTCGGTCTCGCCGAGGAAGTGACCTTCCTCACCGTCCGGCGCCAGATCCACAGCATAGCCAGCCTGACTGAGCGCTTCGCTCAGCTGGCGGCCCAGATCGGGATCATCTTCAACGACGAGAACTCTCATGGCAGTCCTTCAGCGATTATTCTTCACGGCCGGTGGCGGCATTGACGCGAATGTTCAGGCGGCGTCCATCGGTCGTCATCCAGGCTAT
>CALRWU020000157.1:0-7009 GCA_943371945.1 Azorhizobium sp. AG788 | reverse complement strand
GAATATGCGATCCTGCCCATTCGTCAGCTTGCCCAGGATCAACGAGGCGCCGAAATCGTAATCCAGGTACACGGTCTCGGGATGCCTGACGCAATTCAACTTCTCCGGAGCCGGGTTCAAACCACAGCCGGACTTGTAGATATCGTTGGCCAACGCTTGATGGCTCCAGACCTGCTTGCCGTCGGAAAGACGCACGGCGATCAAGGCATCAGTGTTGGGATGGGCTGGCGGTGAATTGGCTTCACCTGTGCCGAAGAAGATCAGCCCGCGCTTCTCGTCAACGACGGGCGAGTTCCAGATCGGCGCACCCGATGGCCCCAGCAGCATCTTGCCGTCGCCGCGGTCGCGGATTGGCTTGGCGTCCGGCATCGTATCGTATCGCCATTGTTGCGCGCCGGTCGCCGGCTCGAGCGACAGCATGAAGCCGTGATTGGTGCAGCAGGGCACACGATTGTCCGAAGCACTCAAAATCTCGTACTGGCTGACCGGAACGATGACACGGTCCTTCAATACCCGAGGCGTGCCGGTAGTGGTGGAATAGGAATAGCTGGCGACGTTCTTTGTCCAAAGCGGCTTGCCGGTCGCAGCCTCAACCACATGGACCGTAGCGTCGAGTCCTGAGAAGGCCAGCACGGCGCGGCCATCAGCAATGATACCGTAGCCTGGGCTGGAGCGCAGGGGGGCGCCGTTGGGCGTATTATAGACCCACTGCACGCAGGGCTTCGCCTGATCACTGAGATCGAACGCGTACATTGCAGCCGCCTCGGCCACCGGCAAGAACAGTGTCTTCCCGACAACCGCGCCTTGTGCGCGGATCATGGTGACGTCAGGAAATGCGATGGCCCAGGCCAGGTCGAGATTGGCGAGCTGAGCTTTCGTCAGGCCCGTGTCGGCCGCCGTCAGGCTCCGCGTGTTCCGCTCATTGAAGCCGAACGTCGCGACAGTCGCCGGAGCCTTGAGGTCGACCTTCCTGCGGGCGCTATCGCACATCATCCCCTGGCTCCACGCTTCCATGGTGCGCTTGCTGGCGCCGGTCAGGTAGTTGATCAGCTGTCCACGCTGCTCTTCATCAAGCGCTGCCGCCTGAACCTGCATTTTGCCTTGGGTCAGCGCGAAGGAAATGGACTGAAAGCTCATGGCCTCCAGCGTCGCCTTGGCCGGCGCTTGGGTTTCTTCGGGCTTGTCATGGCAGGACGCGCAGTACTGGCGATAGATTGGCTGGCCTGGATG
This sequence comes from Azorhizobium sp. AG788, assembly GCA_943371945.1. Classification (GTDB taxonomy): domain Bacteria; phylum Pseudomonadota; class Alphaproteobacteria; order Caulobacterales; family Hyphomonadaceae; genus UBA7672. The sequence goes on along the minus strand of CALRWU020000157.1, from coordinate 5,779 downwards.
CGGGAGCGTGATGGCCGTCCCGTTCGATGCAGGCGTGGGCGTCTGAGCCTGGGCGATGCCAGCTGCGCTGAACGCTACGGCGGTTGCCACCGCCAGCCTGCGAATGATGCTCAACGCCTTCCCTCCCTTGGGCCGAGGCTCTTCGGCTGAGTCCCAGAAAGGTATCCTACACGCCCGCTACGGTAAATCGAGCGTTCCATTCCATACCGCGAGCACGCCGTTGGCGCGTAACACTTGCCTGCTATTTCTCGTTGCCGCTTTGCGCGTGCTTGGCCTGGAGGATCGTCATCGGCCGGGTCGGCTGCGCGAAAACAACCGCGCCGAAAACTCGCATCTTCCGATCCGAAGACGCGAGCGGAAGATGCAGGGCTTCAAGTCCCTGCCCTCGGCGCAACGCTTCCTCACCACGCACGCCAAGACGGCCGAGGAGTGCCACATCCTCTCCGCGGCAAGGTTACGATCACATAGGCTCTGCGACGGCTACATCGCTGGTCCGTTTTGGAGAACCGGGCTTCGCCGCATTCGGATGCAACTAAAAAAGTTCGGCTCCGGCCGAGCCGGAGCCGAGTTAATCGTCGTCGCCTCAAGGGCTTCGACGAGGGGGATCGATTGCTGTGCATGGCTGATCAAGCAAAGCCTAAGGGCACGAAAACCTCTTGAACAACGAGGCAGCAGATCTCTCAAAAGGTGCCTCGATCAGTTTCAGCCTGACGCGTCACCACTGGTCCTCCTGCTCCAAACGTCAGGAACTGGGATTAAAAGGAATCCACGCCGGATGTCTTACTCGCCATCGACCAGGATGGAGGGGACGCGGCCCTGGCTTTCGAGGACGCGGGCGCCCTCAAGGATGCCGGCGAAGGAGTAATTGCCCTCGTGGCAGGCGTATTCGTAGATCGGCTGGGCCGAGCGGTTGAGCGACATCTCGCCCTTCCATGTCTGCGTGTAGAAGGCGGGATCGTCGACCGTGAATTCGTAGAGGATCTGGTCTTCGGACCAGCGCGAGAACCGCTCGGTGAGCGTGCCGGTGGGCGAGATATAGCCCTGCACCTGCGCCGGATTCACGTTTCTGGTCTCGACGACAAGGGCGTCGCCTTCATACCAGCCGACGCTGTCGCCGAACCACGGCTTGATTGCGCTGGGGCGGTATTTGACCTCGGCCTTGCTCTTGAAAATCGGGATGATGCGCGCCTCGTGCACCATCTCGACAAGGATCATCACGGTGTCGGGCGTCTGCACGAACTGCATGTTGTTGTTGTAGATCGAGTTCAGCATGATCGGGCCGGCCTGGCGGCCGAACACGATGCAGCGCTCGGACAGGGGGCGCGTCTCGTAGGTGTCGAAGCTGCCGAAGCCCTCGAACGCCTTGTTGGCGCCGGGCTTGGCCGGGAGCTTGCCGTTGGGCGGATCGACGATCCACGACGTGCGGACTTCGCCCTTCACCCGCGCGAGGTGGTTGCCGGCATCGAGCCAGAACGAGTTGTAGCCAAGCAGGGCGAAGTTCGAGCCCTTGCCCTGGGGCGGCGCGGCGGTGGTGTCGACCTTCTCGGAATCCTGGTTGCGCGCGTTCACGACCCATTGCGAGCCCTGCTCGTAGCGTACGGCTTCCTCTTCCGTGAGCACGAGCGTGGAGACATTGCCCGGCCGCTCCATCCGGGTGACGGACGTGTTGTTCCATGTGCCCTGAAGGTCGAGGCGGCCATCGGTCGTGCGCGGCGGATTGTTCATCGGCTTGGTGGACATGACCGGCGCCTGGCCAGGCGTCTGGGCTGATGCGCTGAACACGGAAAAGGCCATGATAGCGGCGGCGCAGAGCAGGCGGTTGTACCGGATCATCGAATCCTCCGTCGTCGAGCGGACTGCCGTGATGCCGAAAACTCGTTTCATTGTGTTTATCCCCCAAGCGTTCGACGTTTGTTTGTTTTCGTTTACAAAGCTCGCAGTATTACTCTTCAAAGCGTGCTCTAGAGCCGTTCATGGCCGAAGATAGCCTGTCCTCGGTCCTTGAATGAAATCGCTCCTCTAAAGTCATTGTCGCCGGCGGCGGCGCGGTGATGATGGACGGTCTCGCCGGCTCCGGTTTATGCCGATCACGTAGCGCAACCAGGCTCATGGGACCTCGAATACCCAGATGTTGGCGGTTCGTACGGAGGGGTTCTTGATCTCGGGAAGCATGTTCACATAGGAAGTGCTGCGAACAGAGCCGCTGCCGGTGACGATTGCGATGTATTGCTTGCCGTCGACCTCGTAGCTGATGGGATTCGAGTTAGGTACGTCGCCAAGGCGCGTGCTCCACACGCGTTTACCGGTCGCCTGATCATAGGCCGAGAATGCCCGGTCCATCGATCCGGCGAACACCAACCCCCCAGCCGTGGGCAGAGAGCCGGTCAGAATCGGGGCACGCTCACGCGTGATCCAGAGCTGCTTTTTGGTCAGGAGATCAAGCGCAACGAATCGGCCGTACAGCCCGTCGCTGTCGGGCATGGGCCGGGTGTTGGCACGCACGCCGGTCGAAAGCAGTCCGCGTTGCCCCTCCGGAAGTTGCACTAAGTCCATGCAGGCTTCAGCCAGCGGCACGAAGAGGACGCCGGTGGTGGGGTTGAAGCCGGACGGGTTGTAGTTCTTCGAGCCAGCGGCGCTGGGGCAGATCATCTTCGTCTTGCCGTCACCCGGGATCAGGTTTGGATCGACGGTCTTGCGCCCCGTCTTGGGATCGATTGAAGTGATAAAGTTCTGCATGCCCAGATCGATCGAGAAGAGGTATTTCCCGGTCGCCGGATCGAGCGCATCGTGCACGGCAGCCTTGCCGGCAGTGACGAGTACGCGACGCGTATTGGCGCCAGTTCCAAGCGTCATGATCTGGCGCTCATAGGCCCAGTCCAGGTCCATCTGGTCGTTCTCAAAATGCTGATAGTGCCAGACGAGTTTTCCGGTATCCGGGTTCAGCGCGATGGTCGCGTTCGTATAGAGTGCGTCGTTGTTGGCGCCTTTCACGCGGTCGCGCAGAGGCTTCGTGTCATAGGTGGGCGCCGGACCGAAGAAGACGAGGTTGGTCTCCTTGTCATAGCTGCCCGGCGTCCAGATCGTGCCACCTTTGCGCGCCTCGTAAGGCATGTTGTTCCAGGTGTCGTAGTTTGGCTCGCCTGGCTTGGGAATGGTGTTGAAGCGCCACGCTTCCTTACCGGTCGTGGCGTCGAGCGCCACGATGACGGGCTTGGGTCCGCGTGTTCCGAAAATCACCTTGCCCCTGGCGACGATCGGGCCGCCAGACATGGGGTAGCCCTGCTGGCCGACACCGGTGTTCCAGACCAAGGCGCCTGTCTTGACGTCCAGCGCTACGATATGAGCGTCGGACGTCGGCATGAACACCAGCGAGCCGTAGATCGCGATCGACTTCTTCGGGTCGGGCGTGACGTCTTTGGGCAAGCGGTAGGTGTACTGCCACAGGATGTCCCCGGTTGCGGCGTCAACGGCCTGCAGGATGTCCTTGAAGGCGTGAACGAACATCACGCCATCATGCACCAGCGGCGTGCTCAGGTTCGGGCCCGGCGGCAAGGCAAGCGACCAGCTGAGGCGCAGCCTGTCGACATTGCCTTTGTCGATCTGGCTCAGCGGGCTAAAGCCTTGGGCATCTCGAGTCCGGCGTCCGTCGAGCCAGTCCGATGGCGAGGGCGATGACAGCATCTGCTCTGTCACAGGCGTGATTTTGACGAGCGGGCTGGGCCGCGCAGCTGGATTCGGCGGCAACTTCACGCCAGAGGCGATCTGGCTGAGATTGAACGTCGTCGCCGGTAGGGTCATGGTTCTCTGCGTGAGGGGAGTCAGCGGCGGTCCCGCGGCGATCGTGTTCCTCGACAGCAGATAGGCGACGACATTGAGGTACTCCTCCTCCGTCAGCGAACCGGGTTGTGCAGTCGGCATCGTGTCGGTCACGTAGTGGAATAACTCTTCAACGCTCTTACCGCCCCAGCGCAGCAGGAAGTCGTCGCCCCGCAGCATGGGACCAAACTCGCCATCGTCGAGACCTTCGCCATGGCAGGCGACGCATTGACGTTCGTACGTAGCCTTTCCAGAGATAGCCTGCGCCGGCGAGTAACTCGGGCTCTCCTGCGCGGATGCGCTCAGACCCGCCGCAAACACCGAGGCAGCGACGAGCGACCCTCGAAGGCAGGATGTCCATCTCTGGACCTGACCGGCGCTGCGAAGCGCCCGCTGGCCGGGCCCAAACTGCGGCGCGATGTTCTGCGTGGTGCGCAACTTCATCCTCTGTCCTCCCGTTTCCAATGTGCATCGCCTGTAGCCCGAACGATCTCCGGTCCTCGGCGGCAAGTGTTCGATCAGGCTTTCAGGCCGCAAAGGAAGTCGAGCAGCAGCGCATTCACTTCCTCGGGACGCTCCTGCTGCACCCAGTGCCCTGTGTTCGGCAACAGGGTCACGCCGCGCAGATCGTTCACGGTGGTCTTCATCGAGGTCGTCAGCGCATCTGCGCTGGCGCCCGCAATGACGATGTCCTGTTCGCCTGCGACGAACATGACCGGTGCGGAAATCTTCGCGCCCGTCAATTGCGGTGTTGTCTCCCAGTTGCGGTTGATATTGCGGTAGTAGTTGATACCGCCACCGAAGCCCGCTTCTTTGAACTCGCTGACATAGTAGTCGAGGTCTTTCTGCGTGAGCCAGGTAGGCAATTGCTTCATCTTGCCCATGCGCGGAATCCAGCCGCCGGCGGAGCTGCGCGGATCGGTGATTTCAGGCGGCTCGACCGGCGTCTGGCCTTCGGCCAGCAAGTACATGCGGCTCAGGAATTCATACGGCTGCGCGTCGAATTCCTTCTCGGCGACGCCGGGCTCCTGGAAATAGACCGTGTACCAGAAATTCTCGCCGTAACGCGCGCGCGTTGCATCCATCGGACGCAGGTTGGGATTGCGGCCGCGATAGGGGACGCTCATCGCCGCGTATCCATTGAAACGATCCGGGTGCAGCAGCATCGCGTTCCAGGAAACAACCGCGCCCCAATCGTGACCAACCAGGATCGCCGTCTTCTCTCCCATGGCGTCGACCAGTCCGACGATGTCTCCGGTCAGATGATGGATGTCGTAGTCCTCAACCACCTTCGGCTTGTCTGATTTTCCATAGCCGCGCATGTCGGGGGCGACGACGTGATAGCCGGCAGCCGCGAGCGCCGGGATCTGGTGACGCCAGGAATACCAGGACTCCGGGAAGCCGTGGACGAGGATGACGAGCGGCCCCTTCCCCATCTCCGCGACACGCAGCTGGATCCCGTTGGTCTTTACGTTACGGAATGAAGGGCCGGGCTGCGCTGACGGCGGCGGAACCTGCGCGCACCCTGCAGCTGCGATACCGGCAAGGGAAGCGCCGCCGATCATGGCGCGGCGTCTGGACACCCACATGCTTGTTCTCTCCGTCGAACCTGTTGTGCGCAGTTTCCTGCATCTGTTGGGAGTTTCTGTCGCCGCCATTCGGCGCAGCCGAACTCTGACGTCGTTAGCGCAGCGTCTTGGCCGGTTCCTTCTTTTCAAGAACGCGCGCGCCGCTGAGGATGTTGGCAATGGAGTAGTTGCCCTCGTGGCAAGCGTGTTCGTAGATACGCTCTGATGTCCGGTACAGGGAATACTCGGCCAGCCAGGGTTTCTCATACACCTCTGGATCGACAACGGTGTACTGGTACAGCAGTTCATCGTCCGAGATCCGCGTATAGCGCTCGATTACCTTGGCGTCCGTGGACACGATCAGGTTGGAAACGCTGCGTATGCGTTCCTTGGCT
>CALRWU020000156.1:0-7016 GCA_943371945.1 Azorhizobium sp. AG788 | reverse complement strand
GGTTGTTGCCGGTACGCAGCGCCTTCAGCTGTCCGTCGAGGCGGATGCAGTAGAGGATCGCAATGAGGAGAAGGACGGCGAGAAAGCCCTCGAACGCCAGTGAGTAGATGCCGCTCATCGTGTCTCCAATAGCTGTCGCTTGGCTGCTTGGGTGATTGGCGCTTCGACGCGCATCGCCACTTTCTGGCCGATGCGGCCGACCTGGCCGGTGGTGAGGTGAATGTCGCCGCACATCAGGTGCGCCTTCGAATCGGGCGTGGCGTTCATGACAATGGTGTCGCCGACAGCCAAGTTCATCATCTTGCCGAGCGGCTGCTTGAACTCGTCGAGTACGACGCGCAGCGTGGTGGGCGCTGACCAAAGCTCCGTCGCAAGGTGACCTTCCCAGATGTTGTCGCGGCCGAACTTCTCGCCCATGAAGTTCTGCAACAGCATCTTCCGGATAGGTTCGAGTGTCGCGTACGGCAGAAGCAGCTCGCAGCGGCCGCCGCGATCTTCCATATCGATACGCAGCTTGACCAGAATGGCGGCGTTCGCCGGCTGGGCAATGGCGGCGAAACGCGGATTCGTCTCGATGCGGTCGAGCTCGAAATCAACGGCAGTCAGCGGATCGAACGCCCGGCGCGCGTCAAGCAGGATGACTTCCACAAGGCGGGTCACCAGCACGCGCTCGATCGTGGTGTAGGGCCGCCCCTCGACCCGCATCGCCACGGTGCCGCGACGACCGCCGAGCAGCACGTCGACAATCGAATAGATCAGGTTGGAATCGACCGTCAGCAAGCCGTAGTTATCGAGTTGCTTGGCCTTGAACACGGCGAGAATGGCAGGCAGCGGGATCGAGTTGAGATAGTCGCCGAAGCGCATCGACTGGATGGCATCGAGCGACACTTCGACGTTGTCGGACGTGAAGTTACGCAAGCTTGTCGTCATCAGGCGCACGAGGCGGTCGAACACGACCTCGAGCATTGGCAGGCGTTCGTAGGACACCAGCGCGGAGTTGATGAGGGCGCGGATGCCGTTCTTCTTGGCGCCGGACTCCTCGTCCATCGAGAAGCCGAGCAGGCTGTCGATTTCGTCCTGGTTGAGGATGCGTTCGGAGCCGACGGCCTGCTGCGCGATTGATTGCGGCGCCTCGGCGGGCGGACCGCCGCTGCCGGGAAGCTCAGCGTTCCACGCATCGTCCGCAGCTGACTGGTCGCCGCCGGCGACGCTCGCCTCCCAGCTCGCGGCCAGGTCTTCGTCTGTGGAGGTGTCGCTGGCCAAGTCTGGATGTCCTACTGGATCAGCATGCCTTCGATGAGGACCGCATCGAGCTTCTTCGGATCCATCACCGTATTGAATCGTTTGAGCAGTTCACGCCGGAGGCTGTACGTGCCGCCCGAGCCGTGGAGGTCTTCCACGCGCAGTTCGCGGAGGAAGGAGTTCAAGGTGTCCTTCAAACGCGGCATCAGTTCGGGCACGCGGTTGAACGTCGATGTCGCGGATGCCTCGAGCGACAGCTCAAGCTCCATCATGGTGGCGCGTGAGCCGCCCGTGCTCGCGAGGTTCACGATCAGCTTGGGCATCGAATAGTAGCAGGGGTTGCCGGCCTCGCACGGCTGGACGTGGCCGACATCGCCGCCGCCCTCGCCGGCAGCCGCAGCAGCGCCTTCAGCGCCATGTTCACCGCCGGCGGCAGGCGCCTCGCCATGCTCGCCCGCAGCCGGGGCTGCCGCTTCGCCATGGCCTTCCTCGGCCACGACATGTTCGCCTTCCGCCGCAGCAGCGGGCGCTGCAGCCGCGCCACCGCCGCCCATCAGCATCATTGCGGCAGCGCCGCCGCCGCCGAGCACCAGCACGGCCGGCAGGATCACGAAGAGAACGAGCGTCTTGCCCGCCATCTTCTTTTTGACGGGTGCGCCCTCGGCGCCTTCAGCTCCGGCCGCATCGGCGGCGGGCGCTTCGGATTTCTTCGGCTTGTCCTTCTTGGACATGGACGGGTGATCCCAATGAGGCGGTCGTGTGAATCAGTTGGGGTCCGGACAGCCCGGCCCACCCGGCAAAATCGTCCGCGGAAGGTTAAGGATTGATGGAGATGGGCAATAACTGCCGGGTGAAAGCCTGCCGGGCAGCCCTCAGCAGCAATACACCGTTAACCCCACCGGCTCATTCTGCGGGCTGACTTTCGCGTCCGCCGCAGAACACGCGGACCTGCCCAGCCTGTATCCATTGCCGCAAAACCGCAGCGTGGAGACGAATGGCGGCCCATGGACAATTCATTCATGGTCGGCCTGTCCGCGCAGCAACTGCTGCAAAAGCGGATGGACACGACCGCTAACAATCTGGCGAACCTCACCACGTCCGGCTTCAAGGTCGAGCACGTGGTCTCGCGCGCGCTGTCGGAAAAGCCGGCGGCCGCTGCCGATTCGCCACAGGACATCTCGTTCGCCGACGCCTGGACCCTTCAGCGCGACTTTTCCACAGGCCCACTGGAGCAAACCGGCAACCCGCTGGATTTCGCGCTCGAGGGCAATGGCTTCTTCGAGGTCCAGACGCAGGGCGGCACAGCCTATACCCGCGACGGGCGTTTCGGCCTCAACGACGCCGGCGAAGTCGTGACGCGCAATGGCGATCCGGTGATGGGCGAAGGCGGCCCGATCACCGTTAACGCCACCGGCGGCCCGCTGTCTGTGTCGCGCGAAGGTTCGATCAGCCAGGACGGCGTGATCCTCGGCAAGCTGAAAACGGTTCAATTCCAGACCCCCGGCGCGCTGGAGCGCATGGGATCGAACCTGTGGAAGGCGACCGACGAACAGCCGCAGCCGGCGACCGACGTCCGCATCGCCGCCGGCATGGTCGAAGGATCCAACGTCAACGCCGTGCTTGAACTGACCGAAATGATCGACATCAGCCGCGCCTACACCTCGGTCGCCAAGATGCTGTCGCAGTCGGACGAACTGCGCGGCACATCGATCGAGAAACTTGCCAAAATCGGCTAACGCTTAAGGAGCAGCTCTCATGCGCGCACTGAACACCGCCGCCACGGGCATGCAGGCCCAGCAGCTCAACGTCGAGGTGATCGCGAACAACATCGCGAACATGAACACGACGGGATTCAAGCGCCAGCGCGCCGAGTTCCAGGATCTTCTCTACCAGAATGTCGAACGCATGGGCGTCACCTCGTCGGATGCCGGCACCATCGTGCCGACCGGCGTTCAGGTGGGCGTCGGCGTCAAGACCGGCTCGGTCTATCGCGTCACCGAACAGGGGTCGGTCACGCAGACACAGAACCTCTATGACGTCGCCATTCAGGGCGATGGCTATTTCGTCGTGCAGTTGCCCGACGGACGCGACGCCTACACCCGCGCCGGCAACTTCTCGCTGTCGCCCGATGGCCAGATCGTGACCGAGGACGGCTACACTGTCGCCCCGGGCATCAGCGTGCCGGCGGATGCGGTCGGCGTCTCGATCAACCGCCAGGGCACGGTTCAGGCAATCATGGCCGATGGTTCCGCGCCGCAGGATGTCGGCGCCCTTGAACTCGCGCGCTTCGTCAATCCGGCCGGCCTTGAAGCCATGGGCGATAACTCTTTTCTCGAGACGCCAGCCTCCGGCGCGGCAAATCGCGGCGTTCCCGGCGCAGTGGGCTTCGGCACGCTGCAGCAGGGCTTTCTTGAGACATCCAACGTCAACGCGGTGACCGAGATTTCTGCCCTGATCACGGCGCAGCGCGCCTATGAGATGAACTCCAAGGTCATCACCACGACCGACGAGATGCTGCGCTCCACCGCCAACCTGCGTTAAGGCACATGATCCGTATCGCTGCTCTTGCGCTCAGCCTCGCTGTCCTGGCCTCGCCGGCCATGGCGCAGCGTGCGCCTGCGCAGGTAAGCGGCGACTGGATCACGCTGGGCGATGTTGCGCCCGTGACGGGCACGGCTGCCGGCATACTGATCGGACCCGCCCCGCCCGCCGGACAGACATTGTCGCTCGACCCCGCCTTCCTGATCGCGACCGCCAAAGGCGCGGGCGTCATTCTCGCAATCCCACTCGACCAGCCGATCATGGTGGTTCGTTCGGCTGGCAACGCCAGGGCTGCAAACCCGGCGCGCCCCGCCAACCCGGCGCGGCAGATCGGCCAGCCGTCGCAGGCAGACGGACAGATCCTCGTTCTCGTGCGCGACGTCCAGCGCGGCGAAGTCATCACCGCCAACGACGTCGAGATGCAGGCGCAACCGCAAGGCCGCCCATTGCGCGGCATGGACATCGACGCGGTCGTCGGCATGGAAGCGAAACGCACGCTGAAGACGGGACAGCCCGTGCAAGCGACCGACATCAAGGCGGCAAGCGTGATCCGCAAGGGCGACCCGGTCGCCATCGTCTACACGGCGCCGGGCGTGCGTCTGTCCGTGGACGGCGTCGCGCAGAACGAGGCGTCGCTCGGCCAACCTGTGCGCGTGCTCAACAGCTATTCCAAACGCTCGATCGACGCCGTGGCCACGGGCCATGGCGAAGCCAGCGTCAACTGATCCCACGAACCCTCGGGGCGACTGCCATGAAGAAGACGATCACACCAAACCTCGGACTCGGCGGCGCGGGACTTGCCGCCCTGATGCTTGGCGGATGCGCCGGCCTCAACGAAGCAGTTGCGCCGCCACAGCTGACCGCAATCCAGAACCCGGCGACGCTTGCCGGCTCGCAGCGCGTGTCGATGCCGCTGCCCATGCCGATCGCAGAAACCGCCGCGCCCAACTCGCTGTGGCGGACAGGTGCGCGCTCCTTCTTCAACGACCAGCGCGCAGCCAAGATCGGCGACATTCTCACGGTGAACATCGAGATCGCGGATTCGGCGCAGCTGAAGAACACCTCGGCGCGCAGCCGCACAAGCTCAACCGATACGAGCCTGAATGCGGCCCTCGGCCTCGAGGATATCATCACCAAGACCCTGCCCGGCACGCCCTCGCTTTCGCCTGGCGTCGACTTCGGCTCCACCTCGGCCTCGAACGGCACGGGCTCGGTCAACCGTCAGGAGACCGTGAACCTCACCGTCGCGGCGGTGATCATCGACATCCTGCCGAACGGCAACATGGTGATCGGCGGCAGCCAGGAAGTTAAGATCAACAATGAGCTTCGCGAGCTGCTGGTCTCTGGCGTGATCCGTCCCGAAGACGTGGCGGCGGACAACACGATCGCGCATTCGAAGATCGCGGAAGCGCGTATCTCCTATGGCGGGCGCGGAGACATCTCGAATGTGCAGCGCGACCGTTATGGCAAGCTGATCTACGACCAGGTCACGCCGTTTTAGGCGCGTCTACGCCGCGTCGCGCTTCTTGGCCTTCTTGACCTTGTTGATGGCGAAGGTGCGTTTCAGGCGCGATAGGTGGTCGATGAAGAGCGTGCCCTGCAGGTGGTCCATCTCGTGCTGGATGCAGACCGCGTACATGCCCTCGGCCAGTTCCTCGACCTTCTCGCCCTTGTAGTTGAGATAGCGGAGACGGACCTGCTTGGGACGTTCGACTTCGTCGAAGAAATCCGGGACTGACAGGCAGCCCTCTTCGTAGGCCTGCTTCTCGCCGGCCGTCTCGATGATTTCCGGGTTCACGAAATAGCGCGGCTCCGGCGGCTCGCCTTCCTTGGCGAGGTCCATGACGATGACGCGCAGCGGCACGCCGATCTGCACAGCGGCAAGGCCGATGCCCGGCGCGGCGTACATCGTCTCGAGCATGTCATCCATAAGCGCGCGGGTCTCGTCCGTCACCGCGGCGACGGGCTTGGACACCTGCTTCAGCACGGGGTCGGGAACGGTGAGGATGGGTCGGATAGCCATGTTTGCTAGCTATGAAGGGGCGGGCTGCAGGTCAAGTGAGGGCTCGCGCGAAGAGCGCTCACAAGCCAGGGAACACCCCTGAAAGGTACAGTTACTTTCGCTTTCCGGTCGCCGCCTGAGGCTGCAGGGCGTCCAGCAGGGGGGTGTCGGACTTAACCTCCGCCAGTTGCGCCTGCGGCGTGCGCGCCTTCACCGAGAGTTCCGGCGGGGACTCGATCGTCTTGTTCTCGGTCGGGATCTGAAGGTCCTCGAACCGGCGCAGCTGCGGGATCACCTTCCGGTCGTAGGACCCGACCATGGAATTGTAGCTGTCGACCGCCTTGTCGAGATTTGAGCCGACCTTGCCCATGTGCTCGGTCATGACCGACAGGCGCTGGTAGAGTTCGCGGCCCAGTTCCACCGCCTCCTCCGCATTGCGCGCGGCCTGCTCCTGACGCCAGCCATAAGCGACCGCCTTGGCGAGTGCGATCAGGGTTGAGGGCGTAACGATGATGACGGAGTTCTTCGATGCGAAATCGAAAATGTCTCGATCGTATTCCAGGACGGCGGCGTAGAAATTCTCGCCCGGCATGAACATGGCGACAAAATCGACGCGGTCGGAAAAGCCCTTCCAGTAATCCTTGCGCGCCAGACCCGTCACGTGCGCGCGCACCTTGGCTGCGTGGGCTGCGAGGAAATCCGACTTCTTCGCGGGATCGGGCTCGTTCGAGGCCGACAGGTAATCGTCGAGCGAGACTTTCGAGTCGATCACCAGCTCACGGCCACCCGGCATGCGGATGATGACGTCGGGCCGGATGCGGCCCTTCTCTGTCTCGGATGAATTCTGCTCGGTAAAGTCGGCGTAGGGCGACAGGCCCGCCATTTCGAGCACATTGCGCAGCGTCTCCTCGCCCCAGCGGCCGCCATGCCGGGTGGTGGAGAGCGCGTTGGCCAACTTGCCAGCGGCGGCATCTGTCTTGCGCACGCTCTCGCTGACGCCGCGGATCTGCTCTTCCAGCTTGGCGCGGTCTTCGGCGCTAACCTTCTGGATCGCTTCGACCTTCTCGCGGAACTGACCGAAGGTTTCCTGGATCGGCTTCAGCATCTTGCCGAGTTCGCCCTCGGCGCCCTCCTTGTGCTTCTTCAGCGTCTCGTCCGCGATCTGCACGAATTGCTGCTGTGATTTCAGAAGCGCTGCTTCGGCGAGCTGCTTGAAACGGCCCTCGCTTTC
>CALRWU020000155.1:0-7018 GCA_943371945.1 Azorhizobium sp. AG788 | reverse complement strand
CGCTGGCGATGGTGTGGCCCATGCCGCGAACCGCGTCGCGGAAGAAGTCCTGCGGAACGTCGATGCGGATGCCGGCGCCATCGCCGGTCTTGCCGTCGGCGTCGATCGCGCCGCGGTGGAACACGGCCTTGAGGGCGCGCACGGCCATCTCGACGATCTCGCGGCGCGGCGTGCCGTCAATCTGGGCGACGAGGCCGACGCCGCAGGAGTCCTTCTCGTCGGCGGGATTGTAGGCGTTCGCTTCGATCAGCGTATCGCGCTGTTCCGTGTAGCGTTCGAGCCATTCCTGGCCAGCTGCTTCGTCTGTCATGATGGTTCGCCTGGTGTCTGGAAGCGTGCAGCGACCTCAGCGCCCGTTACGCGTGGCGCGTCGCCTGCGAAATCGTAGTGCCCCGGCTTCTCTTCGATGAAAACGTGTTCGTCGATCTGTTTGATTGCGTTCTGGTCGTCGAGGCTTCCGGCCGACACGTTGATGTAGTCGCTTTCAACGAGGCGATAGAACAGTGCCGACCCACACAACGCGCATGAGCCACGCTCGGCCCAGTCAGAACTGCGGTGCCAGCGCACGCTCTCGGGTGTCCGGATATCGATGCCTTGATCGAATGTCAGCGTCATGGCGGGGCTGCCCGTCCAGCGCCGGCAGCCTGAACAATGGCAAACTTGCATGATGAACGCGCCCTTGCCCGTGTAGGCAACGGCGCCGCAGAGGCAATGTCCCGGATGAGCCGACATCAGAAACGCTCCTCGCCATGCTGGCGGTGGGCATCAGGAAAGTCGCGGTAGAGGCCGGCCTGAAAGTTCGCGACCAGCGAGCTGACGCCGTGATGGGCGCTTTCGACCGGCTCATCGCGGCGCGAAGCGGCCGTGAAGGCCAGATCGAGTTGCGCAAGATCGCGGGTCTCGATCAGGATCTGGAATTCGCCGAGGGCCGGAATGCCGAAGCCAAGCTTGCGCCGCAGCAGGCGCCACGACTCGATCTTACCGGAGGACTTGAGGTGACCGAGATAGGCGTCCATCGCGGTCACAAAGTGCTGGTCACGGACGCCGGGCTTCAGGTCGACGGAGATTTGATAGACATCCATCGCGCCTACTCCGCCGCCACGCGCGCGGACGTCGCGCGAGCTTTCAGGTAGGCGTCAATCGAGGCGGCGGCGTCGCGGCCTTCCTTGATCGCCCAGACCACCAGCGATGCGCCGCGCACGATATCTCCGGCGGCAAAGACGCCATCCATCGTCGTCATCATCGAACGGTAGTCGACCTTCACGCCACCCCAGCGGTTCACGCTCAGCGCCGTTTCCGCAAAATGCGCGGGCAGGTCTTCGGGGTCGAAGCCCAGCGCCTTGATCACCATGTCCGCCTTCGACTCGTAGTCGGAGCCGGGGATTTCTTCCGGCGCCTGCCGGCCGGAGGCATCGGGCGGGCCGAGGCGCATGCGGACAGCGCGGACGCCCTTGGCCCCGCCACCCTTCTTCTCGGTGACAGCAGAAGGCGCGGCGAGCCAGTCAAACTTCACGCCTTCTTCCTCGGCGTTGGCGACTTCGCGTTGCGAGCCCGGCATGTTGGCGCGGTCACGGCGGTAGAGGCAGGTAACGGATTTGGCGCCCTGGCGGATGGCGGTACGCACGCAATCCATGGCGGTGTCGCCGCCGCCGATGACGACGACGTTCTTCTTCTCCGCGTTGAGCTTGCCGTTGGCGAAGTCGGCCACTGTCTCGCCGAGGCCGACCTTGTTGGCGGCGATGAGATAGTCGAGCGCCTTCAGCACGCCCCTGGCGTCGCTACCCGGCGCGGCCAGTTCCTTGGACTTGTAGACGCCGGTCGCGACCAGGATCGCGTCGTGGGTCTGACGGAGTTCGGCGAAGGTGATGTCCTTGCCGACATCGACGCCGAGCCGGAATTCGACGCCGCCGTCCGCAAGGCGTTTCACGCGGCGCTCGACGATTTCTTTCTCAAGCTTGAAGTTCGGTATGCCGTATATCAGCAGGCCGCCTGCGCGATCGTGGCGGTCGTAGACGGTGACGCTGTAGCCCGCCGAACGCAGTTCGTCGGCGGCAGAAAGACCCGCCGGACCCGCGCCGATGATGCCGATGCTCTGCGAAAGTTCGCGCATGGGTTTGATCGGCTGCACCCAGCCGCGCTCCCAGGCGGTGTCGGTGATGTAGCGTTCGACTGCGCCGATGGTGACGGCGCCGTGGCCGGATTGCTCGATGACGCAGCCGCCTTCGCAGAGGCGATCCTGCGGGCAGATGCGCCCGCAGATCTCGGGCATGTTCGAGGTGGCGGCAGAGAGCTCGTAGGCCTCTTCCAGCCGACCGTTGGCGGTCAACATCAGCCAGTCGGGGATGTTGTTCCCGAGAGGGCAGTGCGTCTGGCAAAAGGGCACGCCGCACTGCGAACAGCGCGAAGATTGCTCATTCGCCTTTGCCTCGATGAAATCCGCATAGATCTCGTGGAAATCGGCGCGGCGTTCTTCAGCCTCGCGCTTTTCTGGCGTCTGCTGATCGACGGCGACAAATGTGAGCATGCGCTGCTGCGCCATGGGAGCACCGGATGATTGAACCGCGAGCCGCTTCCATGCCGACTACTTCTACTCATCGCAACCGAAAATTTGGCGAAAGGCACCAAAAGCGACTTATAATGGGGCCTGATGGATAGACTGCAGGCAGCGTGACTTCTCAGTGGGCGTTGATAGGCCCCAAAAGAGATCAATGGCGCAGGTAACCCAACATCCACCATAAAGGGGCGACACCTGCGTCAACCGACGCCAGCTCCGGGCAGACAGTCATGGATTCAACGACGATCCTGCAGGCGATCCTGCTCGGCCTGGTCGAGGGGCTGACAGAGTTCATCCCCGTGTCCTCGACCGGCCACCTGCTGCTGACGCAGACCGCGCTGGGTCTTGCCTCGCCGTTCTGGACGACCTTCACCGTGGTCATCCAGCTCGGAGCGATCCTGGCGGTCGTGCTGCTTTATTTCGGACGGCTCTGGCACGTGCTGGTGACGCTGCCGACCGACCCATCGTCGCGGCGCTTTGCCCTCTCGGTTATCATCGCCTGCATCCCCGCCTTCGCAGCTGGCCTGCTGCTGCATGACTTCATCAAGAGCTACCTGTTCGAAAGCCTGACGCTGATCTGCTGGTCGCTGGTGATCGGCGGGGTCGTGCTGCTCGTGATCGACAAGGTCGCGCCCGCGCCAACGGATCACACAGCGATGAACCTGCCGCTCTACAAGGCGGCTCTCATTGGCCTGTTCCAGGTGCTGTCGATCATTCCGGGCGTGTCGCGGTCCGGCTCCACCATTGTCGGCTCCATGCTGCTGCGGATCAACAAGCGCGCGGCGGCGGAGTTCTCGTTCTTCCTCGCCATCCCGATCATGGTCGGCGCCTTCGTGCTCGACTTCTGGGAGAGCCGCGACTTTCTCACCGGCGACAATCTCGGCATCATCGCGATCGGCTTTGTGGCCTCGTTCGTCTTCGGCCTGATCGTCATCCGCCTGATGCTCGACTTCGTGCAGAAGCGCGGCTTCGCGTTGTTCGGTTGGTGGCGCATCCTCGTCGGAGGGGCAGGGTTGGCCGCCATCTACGCGGGCGCGATCCACGGTTAGGCCTCAACCATTTCGGAGACGATCATGGACCTCCAGCTGATCGTTCTGTGCGGGCTCACCTTCGTGATCTACCTGATCGGCGCGCTGGCCTATGCCGCGCGCATCGCTGGCGTGAGAACGCGCAAGATCGCGGTGTCGTTCGCGCTGTTCAACGTGCTGGTGCTGGTATCACGCGCCGCCAACTCATTTCAGGGGCCGTTCCTGTCGAAGCGGATCGAGCTCAACCTGCTCAACAATGGCGAGGCGCTGTTCTGGGATTTCCAGATCCTGATGTTTTCGGCCACGCTGGCCGCCATTGTCGGCACGCTGCTGGTGCCCACGGTGCAGCGCCTGTTCACGCGCGCGATCCAGCATTTCCATGCCAATCGCTCGATCCCGAAACTGATCATGCACGCCTTCGCGCGCGGCGGGCTCAACTACATCAAGACATCGGTGACGCTGCCTGCCGCGACCGAGCATGTGAAGGGCTTCAAGGAAAAGTCGGTCGTGTCGTGGAATGTCATCATCCTCAACGTGGCGGCGCAGGCCTTCCTTACCGTGGGCGTGTTCGCGTCGCTCTATGCGGGCTTCATCGCGCCGGAATTCCGCGTCACGGCGCTGTCGCTATCGGCCGTGATCAACGGCGTCGCCACCATCCTGCTGTTCGTACTGATCGATCCGCAGCTGTCGATCATGACCGACGACGTGGTCGAGGGCCGCATCTCGGAGGCGCAGTTCCGCCGCGCCGTCGTCTGGCTCTCCGGCAGCCGCATTGTCGGCACGGCGCTGGCGCAGCTGCTGCTGGTGCCGGCCGCCATGCTCATCGCGGAAATCGCGCGGCATATTTAGGGCGAGTCGCACCGCGCGGACCGCCGCCCCTCAACCCCTGCCGGTGATCGGCCGCAGGATGCCGCGCAGCACCAGCGCGCCCAGGAAAGCGACCACGAACACATCGACCCACTTCGTCACATCATTGAGCGGGCCGAGATTGAGGCTGGCGATCCAGTTGGTCAGCGAGACGTCGAACGCCTTCATCAGCGTGCCGACCAGGAAGACGCCGAGCAGCGCAAAGCCGATATCGCCCCACAGGCCGAACACCGGCCGCCCGCGCACGATCTTGCGCGCGGCAAACCCCGCCAGTGTCGCGATCAGCAGCCATAGCACCAGAATGCCGAGATTCATGCTGGAGTATTCGACCGCCAGCTTGTCCATTGTCCCGCTCCCCGTCTGCTCAATCCCCGAAGCGAGGCTAGCGGCAGGGGGGCAGGATGCAAGCTGCGTTCTCGTCAGGTGGGATTACACATCCACGCGCGAAGCTTCATCCACGCGCGGCGGCTGGAACTGGCCGTGGGGGCGGTGGCGCCAGAGATAGGTCGGCGTGATCGCTTCGACGGTTTCGAGATTGGTGACGCCGAGATCTGCCAGCGTGCCGAAGCCGGGCGAGACGATGTTGTCGGACTTCAGCATCTGCACCTGATCGCCGGTCAATGGCGGACCGAAGAACGGGTTGAGGCGCGACAGTGCGCCGATGATGTAGCCCATCGGCGCGGCGATGATCATCGGCAGCGGCAGCAGGATGCGCGGACGATCGATCTCGCGCGTGATGAACTGCAGCAGCTCCTTCATCGTGTAGACGCGTGGTCCACCGAGTTCATATGTCTTGCCGGCAGCTTCCGGCTTGGCCAGCGCATTGGCCACGCCCTGCGCAACGTCGCCGACATAGACGGGCTGGAATTTGCTGGATCCGCCGATCAGCGGCAGGGCCGGGCTCATCCGCGCCATTTCGGCAAAGCGGGTGAAGAAGCCGTCCTCGGGTCCGAACAGGATGGACGGGCGCAGGATGGTCGCCGTCGGGATGGCGGCGAGGGTGGCGGCTTCGGCTTCCGCCTTGGTCGAGGCGTATCGGGCGCGCGACTTGGATGACGCGCCGATCGCCGAGAGGAGGACGAATTGTTTGATTCCGGCCTCAGCCGCGAGTTGCGCGATGTTGGTCGCGCCCTGGGATTGCGTGCCCGCGAAGGATTGCGAGCCGCGCTCGCTGAGGATGCCGACCATGTTGATCACGGCGTCGGCGTTTTCCAGCGCCCGCTTGATAGAAGCGCGGTTGCGGACATTGGCCTGCACCAGCTGCACCTGCCCGACATCGCCGGCCAGTTTCACGTCGCCGGCCAGGTGGGGGCGGCGGGTCGCTACGCGCACGCGCCAGCCCTGGCGGCACAGGGCGCGGACGACATGGCGGCCGAGGAAGCCAGATCCGCCAAAAACGGTCACGATTTTGCCGGTCATTCTCGTCCCTTGCGAAGGTGTAAGTGGTGGTCCGGGTCAGGTGCGGCATAGACCAGAATCGGAACGGGAAGTCCATGTGGCGGCTTGGTCGGGGCGGGTTCCGGGGCGCAGCCGGGCCGGGGCTGTTCATCGGCTGCTCATCAATTCAAGGACAATTCTATTCGCCATGCGATTTGCCGGTCGGATCAGCAGGAAATGGGCGGGGCTGGCCAGCATGGCCGGCCTCTTGGCTCTATTCTCGGTCAGCGCCTGCACCAGCAATCGCCCGGCCCCGATCCGCTATGCCGCAACCACCCCGGCAGCGACGGTGCTGAGCCTGCCGCGTGCGAGCGATTATGTTCGCGCCCCGCTCGACCTGACCACCATCCCGTACGACGCCACAAACGCGCCGGTTGTGCTGCGGGACCAACCCTATTCCGAATGCGTGCCCTATGCCCGCACCCTGTCCGGTATCCAGATCTGGGGCGACGCCGTCACGTGGTGGGCGCAGGCCGCCAACCGCTATGTTCGTTCGACGCGCCCTGCGCCGGGATCGGTGCTGGTGCTGCGCGGCTGGAATGATTCGACGCGCGGCCACGTCTCGGCGGTGACTGAAATTGTCTCATCGCGCATACTGCGGGTCGATCACGCCAACTGGCTCAAGGGCGGCGAGATCAGCCTCAACGTGCCGGTGATCGACGTTTCGGACGCCAATGACTGGTCGAAGGTGCGCGTCTGGCATGTGCCGGGCGGTTATTGGGGCGGCCGCACCTACGAGGTCGAAGGCTTCATTCATCCCTACCGCGTCGACGGGGCTGCCTTCGGCGGGTGAAGCTTCAGCGCCCGACTTCAGGGCCGGAGATTGTCCCACAGCTCAGACCGGCGCGCGCGCCATTCGGCGGCGGTCTGGCCCCAGAGATCGACGGGGTCATTCTCGTAGGGTGGCGGCATCCGTCCCGGTCCGCGATTCACCGAGCCCAGCCGCGCCGCCAGTTTTTGTGACGGCAGGTTGTCGGGGTTGATCGAATGGATGATGTCGGTCCAGCCGAGCACGTCGACCGCATAGTCCATCGACGCCATCGATCCCTCGAGCGCGTAGCCTTTGCCCCAGACCTCGCGGATGACGCCCCAGCCGACTTCATTGCCGGGCCAGCCATGCGGCGCCCATGGC
>CALRWU020000154.1:0-7021 GCA_943371945.1 Azorhizobium sp. AG788 | reverse complement strand
GATCGCCATGTTCGACGCGGCCGAGGCGAAGTTCGGGCTGGTCGATACGGTGATCAACAATGCGGGGATGACGCACGCCAACAATGCGGTGACGCAGGACATCGCGGAGTTCCGCAAGATCATGGACCTGAACGTGACGTCAGTCTGGTGCGTGGCGCGCGAAGCGGCGCGGCGGCTGATCAAGGCGGGGCCGGAGGCGTCGCATCGCGGCCGGATCGTCAACATCGCGTCTATGGCGGGGCGGATCGTGATCCCGCATGTGTCGGCTTACAATGCGTCGAAGGCGGCATGTGCGCATCTCTCGCGGTCGCTTGCCAGAGAGTGGGCGCGGCATGGGATCAACGTGAACGCGCTGTCGCCGGGCTATGTAGCCACGGAGCTGACTGAGGAATGGCTGAATGGCGAGGGCGGGGCGAAGACCATCGGCAAGTCGCCGCGTCGGCGCGTGATGGATGAGGCCTCGCTGGACGAAGCGCTGCTGTTCCTGTGCTCGGACCAGTCCAAGTTCGTGACTGGGACTGATGTTCTGGTGGATGACGCGCAGAGCATGGGGTGATGAATGCGCGTCGGGTTGGGGCGCTCAGTTTTTGTTTTTCTTGCGCTTGGCGGTGTTGCCGCTTGCGAAGGAGAGAAGCCAAGCTGGGTCGAAACGTGCGTGAAGGAGACGCATCGGTATCGTGAAATCTGCGTATGCCTCGATGGCCGTCGTATTGTTCAGCCTCTGAAGATTAGCGCTGGCACAGGCGGCGGGCGCCTCGGACCTCGTGGCGGTTTGCAGATGCCGATAATCAAGGAGCTCGACATCGAAGACGAAAAGATCTGCCGCGCGCAGATTCTTGAGCGCCTGAACCGCGAGCATCCTCTTCAGTAACGAGGCCGTCGTTCTGCAGCTTTACATCGGCGGCGGCGGCGGGAAGGCGAGGCCGTCCGTTCCGGCCAGGCTGCCGCCTGCGGTGACGGCGGCGTAGATGGCTTCCCCGACGGGTGAGAAGCCGATCACGCGCGCAAGCAGCGTGGTGGCGAGGAGCACGCCGATCCCCCAGAACCAGGCGGGGTGCGGGCGGCCCTGTACGCGCCAGTCGCGCACGATGCCGATCACCGGGAAGATGAGCGCTGTCAGCCCCGCGATCTCGAACGCATACGGCGGGAGGAAAGGCATCGGGAGCAGTCGACCGAAGCCTGGGCCCATCAGCATGACAAAGGCGCCTGCGTGAAGGCGGGCATGCCAATCGGCCCGGCGGCGGAGGGCGATGGCGGCGAAGAACAGGCCGGCAAAGCCGATGAGGCTTACCGGGTTGGCGACCAGGAAGTGCTGGGGCTGGAAGAAGAAGGGTGTGCGCGCCGTTTGCACGGTTGCGATGGTCACCAGCGGGCCGAGGATCAGGAGGCCGATCGACCAGGCGACGGCGAGATAGCCCAGCTTGCGGTGCGCCGCCATGTTGCCGCCGGCGACGAGCCAGACCTGCGCAAGTGTAATGGAGACCCATCCCATGAAGGCGATGGCGTGCGCGTGGACGATCGGGGGCGCTCCGAAACTTGATCGCCCCATCGCAAGCTGAACCACGAAGCCTGCAACCAGAATGACGGCCATGGCCGTGATCAGATTGCGGAAGAAACTGCGGTCGTTGGCCAGCGGCGCGTCGATTGCCATCGTCGTCATTGAATTCGTCCCCTTGTCCAGCGGCGCGGCCCTCCGCGTCAGGCATGGCCGTTCATAGCAAAATCAGACGGCTGTTCGGAGGATTTTTTCCATCGGACGGCCCTTCGCAAGTTCGTCGACCAGCTTGTCCATGTAGCGGATGTTCTGCATCAGCGGCTCTTCGATCTGTTCGACGCGCACGCCGCAGATGACGCCGGTGATCAGGCTGCGGGACGGATTGAGTTTGGTCGCCTTGGCGAAAAAGTCCTCGAACGTGGTCTTCTTCGCGATGTGGGCGTCGAGGGCTTTCTGTGTGTAGCCGGTCAGCCAGCGGATGACCTGGTCGACCTCGGCCTTTGTGCGCCCCTTCTTCTCGACCTTGGCAATGTAGAGCTCGTAGATGCTGGCAAAGCTCATTGCGTAGATGCGGTTCCAGTTGGCGATCGTTCTTGCGGTCGTCCTCATTGGCGATTCCGTCTCACCTTCGTTCGCAGGTAACAGGATTGCGCGAACACTTGAGGCGATCAACAGATGCCGCGTCGACAACTCGTGTGTGCGGCGTTGCCAGGATGGGGCCGCCGGGCAAGCCCCCGATTGCCGCCACGACACACTTGACGTTCGCGTCAATGACGGGAGTGTCCGGCAGATAAACGGAGATGAGTTATGGCGTCTGGTCCCCTTGTTGGCGTGAAGATCGTGGAATTTGCTGGCATCGGGCCGGGACCATTCTGCGGGATGCTGCTGGCGGACCTGGGCGCTGACGTTGTGCGCATTGATCGCGCCGAGAGCGTGGGGCGGTCGTTTCCTGATCTCGCCAATCGCGGCAAGCGGTCGATCGCGGTTGACCTCAAGAAGCCCGAGGGCGTGGAGGCGGCGCTGAGCCTGATCGAAAAGGCCGACGGGCTGATCGAGGGATTCCGCCCGGGCGTGATGGAGCGGTTGGGCGTCGGCCCCGAGGAGGCGCTGAAGCGCAATCCCAAGCTGGTGTTCGGGCGCATGACGGGCTGGGGTCAGACCGGGCCGTGGGCCTCGATGGCCGGGCATGACATCGACTACATCGCGCTTACGGGCGCGCTGCACACGATGGGACGCAAGGGCGAGCCGCCAGCGCCGCCTCTGAACCTCGTGGGCGATTTCGGGGGCGGGGCGCTCTATCTGGCGTTCGGCCTGCTCGCGGGCATCATCGAGGCGAAGTCGTCCGGCAAGGGGCAGGTGATCGACTGCGCGATGATCGACGGCGCGGCGTCGCTGATGACGATGTTCTATGGCATGAAGGCGGCAGGCATCTGGACCGCCAACCGCGACGACAACATGCTGGATGGCGGGGCGCACTTCTACGACACGTATGAATGCGCCGATGGCGAGTATCTGGCGATCGGGGCCATAGAGCCGCAATTCCATGCGATCTTCGTGAAGGGGCTCGGCCTGCCGGCGGACGCGTTCCCGGCGCAAATGAGCCGCGAACACTGGCCCGAGTACACCAAGCGCGTGGCCGAAGTTGTGAAGACCAAGTCGCGCGACGACTGGATGAAGGTGTTCGATGGGACCGACGCCTGCATCGCGCCCGTCCTGAGCATGGAGGAGGCGCCGAAGCATCCCCATAACGCGGAACGCAAAACTTTTGTCGAGGCCTTTGGCGTGACCCAGCCTGGCCCCGCGCCGCGCTTTTCGCGCACGGCGGGAGCCGTTAACGGCGTCCCGGCGCTGGCGGGGAAACACTCAAAAGACGTGCTGGAGGGGTGGGGCATCGAAGCTGAACGGGTGGCGGCCTTCCTGTCGGCCGGGGCTGTCGCGCAGAGCTGAGGGCGGCGCGCCTAGCCAGCGATTCAGACTGAAATACGGCATGAAACCAGTCACTTGGCTGTATTTGTTTCACCTGAATTGAGGACAACAAGCGCCTCAATCGCTGTTCAGACTCACTCACCTATACCGAACACAGACCGGCGGGACGCCTTGATGTCCCTCGATGGTTCCCGACGGTTCTGTTCCTGTGCAACTGGGCCGGCTTCGCGAGAAGCCGGCCTTTCCTTTTCCGGCGCTGGTTCGCGCCGGGCGGGAAGTACGCCCCCTCGTAAGGTGGCGGTGACATTTCATCGCGTATCGCTAAGGCTCTACCGATCATTTCCGGGAGCCTGTGGATGAAATTGGCGTGGCTGGCGGCGGCTGCCGTCGTGATTCTTGGGTGCGGCCCGGCCTTGGCCGACGCCAACAAGCAGACCAAGGGCGCGTTCGACGACAAGTTCAGGCAGCTGGACGTCGACCTGCCGACGCCGAACACCTATCGCGCTGCGTCCGGGGCGCCGGGTGAGTCGTACTGGCAGCAACAGGGCGATTACGTCATCAACGCCACGCTGGATGAAGCCAAGAAGCGCATCACCGCGACGGGGACTATCGACTACCACAATAACTCGCCCCATCCGTTGAGCTATGTCTGGCTGCAGCTTGACCAGAACATCTTCAAACAGGACTCGGCGTCGCGGCGCACGCAGACCACATCCAGCGATACTGCCAGCATCGGCGTGTTGCGGCAGCTTCAGTCCTATGCGGACAAGCCGCACGGCTACGAAATACAGTCGGTGACGGATGGGGCGGGCAGGGCTCTGCCGTTCACCATCAACGACACTATGATGCGGGTGGATCTGCCCCGTCCGCTGGCGCCGAAAGAGCGCGCGACCATCAAGCTCGCCTGGGCATTCAACATCACCGACAACGGCCTGTTTGGCGGCCGGACCGGCTACGAATATTTCCGTGACACCGACACCTACACCTTCTTCCAGGCGCATTGGTTTCCGCGGCTGGCCGCTTACACCGACTACACGGGCTGGCAGCACAAGCAGTTCCTGGGCTCGGGCGAGTTCACGCTGGAGTTCGGCAATTACGATGTGTCGATCACCGTGCCGGCCGATCATATCGTTTCAGCCACAGGTGTGCTGCAGAACCCGAACGACGTGCTGACCGCGGAGCAACGCAGCCGTCTCGCGCAGGCGCGCAAGACCTATGACAAGCCGATGGATGTGGTGACGCCGGATGAAGCTCTGGCGAACGAGAAGGAAGGAACCACGGCGACGCGGACGTGGCGCTGGAAGGCCTCCAACGTGCGCGATTTCGCATGGGCGTCGTCACGCAAGTTCATCTGGGACGCAATGGCGGTTAAGCAGCCGGAAGGGGCGGACGTGCTGGCGCAGTCGTTGTTTCCCACCGAGGCGGATCCGCTGTGGTCGCTGTATTCGACCCGCTCCGTCGCGCATACGATCGATGTCTATTCGCAATTCTCCTTTCCGTACCCGTACCCGACCGCCATTTCGGTGAACACGTGGGTTGGCGGCGGCATGGAGTATCCGATGATTTCGTTCAACGGATACAGGCCGGTGAAGGACGAGAAAACCGGGGTGAAAACCTATACGCGACAGGCGCGCGATGGCCTGATCGGCGTAGTGATCCACGAGGTCGGGCACAACTATTTCCCTATGATCGTCAACTCGGACGAGCGCCAGTGGACGTGGATGGACGAGGGGCTGAACTCCTTCCTCGACTACCAGACCAAACTACTCTGGGATGAGACTTTCCCGGGGCGCGGCGGGTCGTCGAATATCCTGGATGGCATCACCTCCTACATGCTGAGCGAGGATCAGGTCCCGATCATGACCAACTCGGAATCGGTCAAGCAGTTCGGCAACAATGCCTACGCCAAGCCGACTGCCGCGCTGACCGTGCTGCGGGAGACGGTGATGGGGCGCGAGTTGTTCGATTTCGCGTTCAAGCAGTATGCGCGCAGCTGGAAGTTCAAGCGTCCGACGCCTGCCGACTTCTTCCGCACGATGGAGGATGCTTCCGGCGTTGACCTCGACTGGTTCTGGCGCGGCTGGTTCTACACGACCGACCATGTGGACATCGCGCTCAACGATATGCGCGAGTACAGGCTGTCGACCAAGAATCCTGATGTCGAAGGCGCGTTGCAGCGTCAGCGCCGGACCGACACTACGCCCCCGCCTGTAACGGTCACGGAAAACCGCGAGGCTGGCCTGAAGACCTATATGGACCTGCACCCTGATGCAGCCGATTTCTACTCGCAGAACGATCAGTTCGAGCCGACCAACAAGGACCGCAACGACTATCAGGCCTTCCTGGCAGGTCTGAAAGAGCCGGATAAATCTGCCTTCGAGCGGAGCCTGCGCGAGAATCCGTATCTCTACTTCATCGATTTCGAGAACCTGGGTGGACTGGTGTCGCCCTTGCCGCTGCGCTTCACGTTTGAAGACGGGACAACGAAGGATATCATGATCCCCGCCGAGATCTGGCGCATGAACAATGAGAAGGTGACCAAGCTGTTCGTCGAGACGAAGAAGGTCGTGTCGGTCGAGCTGGATGCACGCCACCAGATCGCGGATGCGGTACCGCAGAACAACGCCTTCCCGCGCCAGAACGTGCCAAGCCAGCTCGATGTCTTCAAATCGACGCAGAGCAGCAGTACGCGAAACCAGATGGCGGATGCGATGGTGGAGCTGAAGGCGAAGGAACAGCCGGCAAGCAGCCCCGCGCCGATTGGGCCGAGCAACTAGGAGACAGTCGAACGTGAGCGGACCGGCAGGCATTACACGCAGGATCGCGTTCCTGGCCGGCTGCTCGCTTAGCGCCGGCCTCATGCTCGCGCCGCCCGCGCTGGCTCACAGGTCGCAGACGGTGCTGAGCACGGTGATGTGGAACGCTGCCTCGTCTGTGCTGGAGGTGACACATCGCTTGCATCCGCATGACGCGGAACTGGCTCTTCAGCAGACCACGCGAGCGACGCAGGTTGACATTACGGTGGTGAAGAACCAGGCGGCGCTGATGCTGTACATCGAGGAGCGCTTTGTCCTGACAGATGGCGGACGGAAGTTGGTGCTTGAGCCCGTCGGCGCTGAGTTCGAGGGCGACACGCTGCTGTTGTATCAGCAGAGCGCCCTGAAGGCGCCGCCGGCGAAGCTGGCGATTGACGACCGGATCCTGCGCGATGTGTTCGAGGCGCAGGCGAACCTCGTGAATGTGCGGCTGGCCGAGCGGACGCGGACATTCCTGTTTTCCGGCAATGACGGCGTGAAGCACGCTGAGGGCCTGCTGTAAGCCTGCTCTGGCGCGCGCCCGGCGCGGCCGTTAGGTTCCTTGCAGGCGGAAACGCTGGCGTGCGGCAGGTGAGGGATCCGGCATGAGAATTTTCCTGATCGCGCTGGTCGGACTCGTGGCGGCGGCGGGCGCGGGATTGATGCTTTTGCCGATGTCGATGGCGGCCGAGGTCGCCTCTCAGCGCGTTCCTGACTTCAAGTTCAAGGAAGCCTCCGGCAGCGTCTGGGATGGCGAGCTCAAACAGGTGGCGTTTGGCAAGCAGTTCATTGGCGATCTGAAGGT
>CALRWU020000153.1:0-7023 GCA_943371945.1 Azorhizobium sp. AG788 | reverse complement strand
ATATGGTGCGCCAGCTTCCCGGTTTCACGCTGGACGAGGGCGCAGACCTGCGCGGCTTCGGCGCGACGGCCGGCAACGTACTGATCGACGGGCAGCGGCCTTCTTCCAAAACCAGCATCAAGGATGAGCTCGGCCGTATCGCCGCCGGTTCCGTTCTGCGCGTTGAGCTTATCCGCGCATCGGCCGCCGGCGATCTGGATGTGCGCGGCTATACCGAGCTTGCCAATGTGGTGCTCAAGCCGGCGACCGGGTTGAAGGAGTCGACGACATTTGCGCTGACCGGCCGTGTGTATGAGCAGGGCAGGCTTGGCGCTCAGCTTGGCGGGACGCGCACCTGGAAGACCGACAATTTCAGCTTCCGCCTCGGCGTGCAGGCGACAAGCCTCGGCGAGCGAGAGGAAGTCGCGGCGACGTTCCGCAATGCGCTGGGCACGGTCACGCGGACGCAGAATGAGTTTTACCAGAACCAGGTCGACGAGCTGACCGTCACTGGCGCTGCCAACTGGACGCTGACGCCGCGCGATACGCTTAACGCGAACTTCCGCGTGCTGCCCCGCCTGTTCACGACGAATGCGGCTGCGCCTGTTTCTGTGCCAGCACTGGGCGGACCGGTAGGAGCGATTGCGCTCGACTATACGG
The DNA here is from genome assembly GCA_943371945.1 of Azorhizobium sp. AG788. Lineage (GTDB taxonomy): Bacteria > Pseudomonadota > Alphaproteobacteria > Caulobacterales > Hyphomonadaceae > UBA7672. The sequence continues at coordinate 6,384 of CALRWU020000153.1, read as the reverse complement.
AAAAGGACATCTGGTACGTCGATCTTGGCGGCGACTACGAGCACAAGTTCGACGGTCAGAATGCGGTGAAGCTGATCACCGTCAACCGGCTGGTGAACTGGCGACCGCAGCAGCTGCTGACGACGAATCTCAGCACGCTACTCGCGCCCAAGAGCCAACAGATCGACAATTCGGACAATCGCGCAGGCGAGCACGTGCTCCGCGGCGTCTGGACCACCAAGCCCGATACACAGCACACGGTCGAGTTCGGTCTGGAGGGTGCCTACAACTACAGGCGCGTCAATCGTCAGACGCTGACTGGTCCGATCGGCGGACCCTACACGCTGTTGACGAACATCCCGGTTGCTTCAACCAAGGTCGAGGAAGATCGCATCGAGGCCTCGATCAACGATGTGTGGCGCCTCAATCCGCAGCTGACGCTCGAAGGCGGCTTCAACTTCGAAGCCTCGACCATCACACAGACGATCTCGCAGCCCGCAGCGCCCGATATCGAGCGCGACTTCACCTATTCCAAGCCGCGCGTTGTCGCGACGTGGACGCCGAACGCTGACGACCAGTGGCGCGCCTCCTTCCTGCGCGATGTCTCGCAGCTCGATTTCGGCGACTTCGCGACAGGCCTCAATTCAATCAGTAGCCAGGCCAATGTGGGCAACACGCAATTGCTGCCGGAGCAGACGTGGAAAGCCAGCCTGCAATGGAAGCGGGCACTTGGGCCGCGCGGTTCGATCTCGCTGACCGGCTTCTACGACGATATCCAGGACACGCAGGACTTCATCCTTGTGGCGGGCGCCTGTACGACGCCAGCGGGGACGCCGGGCCAGTGCACGGCGGTTGGCAATGTCGGCGACGGCAAGCGCTGGGGCGCCAGGATCGAGGCGACGTTGCCGCTTGAGAGCATCGGCGTTGCCGGCGGCATCCTGAAGCTGAATGTCGGTGCGCAGGATTCGGAAGTCACCGATCCCCTGTCGCTGCAGAAGCGTCAGATTTCGGCCGAGCAGGAGCTCGACTGGGCGGCCGAGTTCCGGCAGGACATTCCCGCGATGAAAGTGGCCTGGGGCGGCAAGGTGAATACCGTGGGACCGAACCCGTCCTATCGTGCGGACCGACTGGAGACGACGGAGCCCAAGGATCCGAACGTCGAGCTGTTCGTAGAGACGACATCGCTGCTCGGCGGATTACTGGTGCGTGTCACCGGCGCGAACCTTCTGGACGTCGAGAAGGAGACGGACCGCGACTACATCACGCCGACTTTCTTTGGCGATGAATTCCGCTCCTCCACCATGGGGCGCACCCTGACGGTTACTGTCGCGGGCGCGTTCTAGGGCTTCGCGATCAACGACGGGCGAGGATGCCGTTGGCCGCGGCGCGGCCCGTGGCGAAGCAGGCTTGCAGCAGATAGCCGCCCGTGGGCGCTTCCCAGTCGAGCATTTCGCCGGCGATGAAGGTGCGTGGATCGCACTTGAGCGAGTAGTCGGCGTTGAGGCTGTCCCAGCTGATGCCGCCCGCAGTCGAGATCGCGCGGTCGATCGCGGCGACGCCGCCAAACCGAATACGCAAATCCTTGATGCGCTCTGCCAGCTCTATTGCCGCTGCGGGAAGGGAGGCGCCGCGTATGTCTTCACGCAGAAGACCAGAGGCGGCGGGCGAGAGACCGACCTTGCGCAAACGGTTGGCGTTTGAATCCCTGCGCGCGGTGGTGAGACGGCCGGCGACAACATCGAGGGGGATATCGGGCATCAGATCGATGGTAATGATGGCTTCGCCTTTTGCGTCCAGAGCCGCGCGGACTGGCGACCCCAGCGCATAGATCGCGCCGCCTTCGATGCCGTAACGCGCGATGATGGCTTCGCCGCGCACGTGTTTGCCCGCGAAGCTGAAGCTCGCGCGCTTGATCGGCTCGCCGGCGAAGCGGTCGCGGAACAGGCTGGACCAGCCGACGAGGAAGCCAGAGTTCGCTGGGCGGAGTGGCGTGATGTGCGCGCCGCGTTCCGCGAATGCGCCCTGCCATGAGCCGTCCGAACCCAGTCGAGGCCAACTCGCACCGCCGAGCGCAAAGATGGTCGCGTCTGGCGTTTCGATGCGTTGGCCATCTGGTGTGTCGAAGACGAGCGCTTCGTCCTGCCATCCGATCCAGCGTGAGCGCGGAACCAGTGTCACCCCAAGCGCGCCGAGACGGCCGAGCCAGGCGCGGAGCAGGGGCGAGGCCTTCATCTGTTTTGGAAACACGCGGCCACTGGAGCCGACGAATGTCTCGATGCCGAGGCCTGCTGCCCACGCGCGAAGGTCAGTCGGCGTGAAGGCCCGGATGGCGGGCTCAAGCCTTTCGCGCGCCGCGCCATAGCGGGCGAGGAATGCATCCAGCGGTTCGGAGTGGGTGAGGTTGAGGCCGCCGCGACCGGCAAGCAGGAATTTGCGGGCGGGGTTTGGCATGCGCTCGTGAATCGCCACGGCCCAGCCTTCACTCGCGAGAAGCTCTGCGGCGGCGAGTCCTGCGGGGCCCGCGCCGACGATGATCGCTGTCTTGCCTGCTGGCGTCATGGGGCGAGCCTGTGGACCAGCTTGAGCCGCGAGACAACACGCAGCGGGACTGTTGGGGAATGCCTCTCGCCCAGCGGGTGCGCGTCGTTGCGTGGGGCGGTCCGTTCCCCCACGCTGGTCGCAAGAGCCCGAGTCGCGGGCCGTCGGACTTTGCGTGATGGGTGAACATGCATGGCAGACGCCATGGTAAACGCGGTGCGGGCGATTGACCTGCGATGGGTGCGGATCGAGATCGCGCTCCTAGTCGGCGCGCTTCTGATGGGCGCGTAGGCACGCGTCTGATTCGCCTGATTACAGGCTGTTAGGTTGACTTTAAGGCTTTTACCCCCGATATGGCCCTCGCGTTCACCGGAAAACTGTTCCGGCGCGAACGCTATCGGCGCTCCGGCTGCGTGAGGAACCTCAGAACAGGTTCCGGCCCGTTGAACGCCCTGAAGAGATCGCATGAACGCCCGCTTACGCCGGGTCTTCCCATCAAGACAGCGCCCCAAAAGGCGCCGCGTATGGCGGACCTGCACAGACAGGCGACCGCACGTTCGCGCACACGAAAGATACCTCTCACTTGACCGAATTCAAAGATCTTGGACTCAACGCTTCGATCCTCGAGGCGCTGACCAGCAAGGGCTACACTGTGCCGACCCCGATCCAGCTGCAGGCCATTCCGGGCGTCATGGAAGGCCGCGACCTGCTCGGCATCGCCCAGACCGGCACCGGCAAGACAGCCGCCTTTGCCCTCCCCATCCTCCACCGTCTCGCGGCGAACCGTAAGCCGGCGCCCAAACGCGGCTGCCGAGCGCTCGTGCTGTCGCCGACGCGCGAACTCGCAACGCAGATTGCCGAGAGTTTTAAGGCCTATGGCTCGAAGCTCGGCTTCTCCGTCGCCACCATCTTCGGCGGCGTCGGTCATGGCCCGCAGCGCCAGGCGCTGGCGCGCGGCGTTGACATCATCGTCGCCGCTCCGGGCCGTCTGCTGGACCACCTCGGCGAGCGCGATGCTGATCTCTCGCAGATCGAAATCTTCGTGCTCGACGAAGCCGACCAGATGCTCGACATGGGCTTCATCGTCCCGATCCGGCAGATCGTGAAGCACCTGCCGAAGAAGCGTCAGAACCTGTTCTTCTCGGCCACCATGCCGCAGGACATTGGCAAGCTCGCGGGCGAGCTGCTGAACGATCCTGTGAAGGTCTCGGTTGCACCGCAGGCGACGACCGCCGAGCGGGTCAACCAGCAAGTCATGTTCATCGAAGCCGGCCGCAAACGCGGCCTGCTGACCGAACTGTTCTCCAAGCCGGAATTCAGCCGCGTGCTGGTGTTCACCCGCACGAAGCGTGGCGCCGACAAGGTCGCGCGCATTCTGGAAGGCGGCGGTGTCGCCGCTTCGGCCATCCACGGCAACAAGAGCCAGGCCCAGCGCGAACGCGCCCTGGCCGAGTTCAAGGCCGGCAAGGTGCGTGCGCTTGTGGCGACCGATATTGCGGCGCGCGGCATCGACGTTTCGGCCGTGACGCACGTCGTGCAGTACGAACTGCCGGATGTGCCTGAGCAATACGTCCACCGCATCGGCCGGACGGCCCGCGCGGGCACGGATGGTTCCGCTGTGGCGTTCTGCGCCGCGGACGAGACCTCGCTGCTGCGGGACATTGAACGCGTGACGCGTCAGAAAATCCCCAGCGTTGATCGCCGTAACGATGCGGCGCTGGCGCAACTTTCGGCGAATGCCAATGAAGACGAAAAGCGGACGTCTGCGGGCGTTCGTCCGCGTGGCGCACCGCAACCGCGTCGTGGGCAGAACCAGCAACCGCGTCGCGACGATCGCCGTGGCGCGCGTCCCGGTGGCAACCGCTCTGACAATCGCTCTGAGCGGGGCGAGCATCTCCAGCATGAGCCGCGCGCTGAAGGCGCCCAGGCCGATGGCCGTATCCATCCCGGCGCCAAGCCGGGTCGCAGTGGCGAGCCGCGCAACAACCAGCAGAAGCCTCGCAACGGCGCTGGTCAGAATCGCAGCGGTGAAAATCGGAATGGTCAGAATGCCAACGGTCAGAAGCCGCGTGGACAGCAGGGCTCCGGTCATCGCAAAGGCCAGGGTGCCAATACACAAGCAGCGCCGCGCGGCGACGTCCTCAATGCGAACGCGGCGCGTCATGGCGGCCCGGTGGTCGCTGCCGGCGATCTGATGAAGCATCTCTCGAAGCAGTAAGCGCTTCCTGAAACGCAATCGGCGCCGCCTGTTAGGGCGGCGCCGACGCTTCCTTCCCGGCGGGGGGACGTGGGGGGACTAGATCGCCGGGGGCAGGAACTCTGTTCGAATTTCGCGGTGTCTGGTCTGCAGTGTCTGTGCGGGAATTAATCCCGTATGGGCCGATCAGTTCCGGCTGCCTCTGCAATTTGGTGTGGCCCAAGCCAATTCCAAGCCCTCCAGCTGAGTCCCGATTGCGCCATGCGGCGGCGCAGCGATACAATGGGTCTGGATGAGTATCTGGTCGCAATTGTCGTCGCTGACCCAGCGCGCTTTCGAGCCTGCTGGCGAGCCGGGCACGGAGCTGGATGCGCCGTTGTGCGGGCCCGATCCGAACGACGTTGAATTCACCGCAGCGATTGTGGGTCTCGGCGCGAAGCTCGCCAAGGCTGACGGACTTGTGACCGTCGACGAGGTCACGACATTCGCGCGCGTGTTCCGCTCGGCGCCGGGCGACGAGGCCGCCATGCGGCGCGTGTTCGACATCGCGCGGCAGACGGTGCTTGGCTACGAATCCTATGCGCGCCGGATCGCCAAACGTTATCGTGATCGTCCATGCCTGCTCGAGGGCGTGCTCGACGGGCTTTTCCGTATTGCTGCATCGGACGGGACGATTACCGGCGAGGAGATGGACTACCTGCGTAGCGTGTCGGACATCTTCGGGTTCAACGAGGACAGGTTTCGCCGCATCAAGGCCAGCCATCTCGGCTCTGACGCCGACGATCCCTATCTGATTCTGGGTGTTCCGCCGGAGGCGCCTTTTGAGGTCGTCCGGGGGGCGTATCGACGGCTAATGCTTGAAAATCATCCGGATACCGTAACCGGGACGAAATCCGCGCCGCGCGAATATGAGCCCGTGGCGCACGAAAAGGCGGCTGCAATCACCACCGCCTACGCGCGTATCCGCGCAGAACGCGGAATTCTCAGCCGGGCTGATTGACTTTCGGGTAACCGGGCGCACCTTTATGTGCACAGGGAGCTTCCCATGACCGAGACACTTGGCCACCCGAACGGCGGATTCCTTAATCAGGCATTCGGTCTCCTCGCCAAGGCTGCTTTCGGTGTATTCTTGCTCGTAGCTGCCATTGCGGCGCTTATCGCGACCACCTTCATCGGGATCATGCTGGCGCTTGCCGCTGTATTCCTGACCTTCGCGCGGCCGCGCCGGAAGGTTCAACCCGTACGCACGGGCGAGACCCAGACGCTGGATGCGCGTCGCACCGCTGATGGCTGGGTCATCGAGCTCTAGCGTCAATCTGTCGTCAATTGGCTGGCGGACGCCGTCGGCCTGACGTGCAATTGAAACTCCAGTGAATTCGTCTGCAGGGGGGCGGGGATGAAACCCGCGGACTTCGGCCTTCTTGTCGCCATCTGCCTGTTCTGGGCGCTGAACCTCGTCATCACACGCTGGGTGGTGACGGTTGGCGACGTGCCGCCGCTGTTCTTTGCGGCTATCCGCGTGACGCTGCTGGCGGCCGTGCTGTCGCCCTTCCTGTTCCCTGCGCCGCGCCAGATCGGGATGATGATCCTGATCGCGATGGGCATGGCGGGCTTCCAGTTCGGCTTGCTCTTCCTCGGCTTGTCGACCTCCACCGCCGGAGTCGCGTCGG
>CALRWU020000152.1:0-7067 GCA_943371945.1 Azorhizobium sp. AG788 | reverse complement strand
ATCGAGCGCGAAGACGCGGTTGTTGTCTGCCACCGGCAGGAACATCGTGTCGCCGACAATCGCCGCCTGTCCACGCATGGTGCCGACCTGCGGGAAGGCCATCGTCCAGGCGACCTCCATGTTGTCGAGATCGCCGGGTTTCAGACCCGTCTGCTTGTCGGTCAGTTGGCGCTTGTTCGAGTAGTCGTAACCGAAGCCCGAGATCGTCGCCTTCACGTCCAGCTTCGGTGTCCGACGGCTTCCGGTGCAGGCGTTGGGCGCGATCCAGCCCGTCGCGTCAGCCTCGCCGCCGGAGAGATAGTCCGACACGTTGGAGACTTCGACGGCGGAGAGCGGCGCGCCCTGCGCCACCATCTTGCCCATGATCAGCGCGTTGGTGATGTAGAGCGCCGACACACGCTTCAGCGCATCGCGCGCCGGTGCCTTCGTGGCTTCGGGATTGTCGTGGCAAGCCGCGCAATGCTGCTTGTAGACGTCCTCGCCTGCGGCCTTTGACGCCGCCGTCGCGTCGCCACTGTGCGCTGCGGTGACCAGCGGGTCAGCGGAGGCCGTCTGCGTGTCAGCCGGCGTTGTGCACGACGTCATTGCCAGCGCCGCCGCGAGCGCGACGCCCGATGCGAGTGTTCTGAGCATGGTCGTCTCTCCCGTTAGCCCTCTGCGGGGCTTGGTTCTTCGGCCTAGTTTTTCGGCTTGTAGGCGATCATCACATTCCCCGCGCCCTGGCCGAACAGCCCGTAGCCGGAGTTCATGATCAGAAGCCCGTTGGCCGCGATGATCGAGGCGTTGTCGACCGATGCGCCGTTGCCTTCGATGCCGTTGATCGTCTCGAAGGTGCGCGCAGTATCCCATTGCGCCGCCAGCTTGCCGGTCTTGCGCTCGACAACATAGACGCGGCCGTCGAGCCCGCCGGTCACGACATAGTCGCCGATCACGGTCGGAGCGCCGGACAGGCCGAACAGCGAGTTGCAGCGCGGCACGAACTTCTTGCGCGCGTCCGTGCAGTCCGGCTTCACTTCCATCTTCCAGTCGATGGTTCCGTCAGCGAGGTTCACCGCATAGAGACCGGGCTTGAGATCGGCGGGCACGTCCTGCCCGGGGATCGAACGGCCCGGATAGCTGATCGGCGCGTAGACGTGCGTGTCGTCCACCGCGATGCCCCAGTGGATGCCGCCATTCGGTCCGCCCGTGCCGATATGCGTGCGCCAGACAACCGATCCGTCATCCGGGTTCATCGCCCACACGGTGCCGGATTTCTGGCCGGCGACCACGATGTCTTTCCCGTCCGGCTTGGTTGCGAGGATGGTCGAGGCGCCGAAGTCCACATCGCGGAATACGGTCTTGGTAGCGCAGTTCTTGGCGCCGCCGGTCGGGCCACAGAAGACGTTGTAGACGTCATCTGCGGTCGCCTGGTGCGACCACAGGATCTTCCCGCTGGTGAGGTCGAAGGCGAGCAGGGCGTCCGTATTCTTGTGTGCGTTCTCCGAGTTCGCCTCGCCCGTGCCGACATAAAGCCGGTTGCGCTTCACATCGATCGACGGCGAGTTCCAGATCGGCGCGCCCGCAGGGCCCCACAGCATCTGTCCATCGCCACGATCGCGGATCGGCTTGGCGTCTTCCATCGTGCCGGTCTGCCAGACGATCTTGCCGGTCTTGGCATCCACAGCCGACACGCCGCCATGCAGCTTACAGCAAACGTGATGGTCCTGCGCCGCCATCATGATCTCGTATTGCGAGGACGGCGCGAACACCGTGTCGCCAACCAGAACCGGCGTCGCCGTTGAGGTCGAGGCGTCGAACAGGCCGGTCTTGGTGATCCACAGGCGCTTGCCGTTGCGCGCGTCGATCGCCGTTGTCCAACCGCCCATGTCGCCGACCAGCACCATGGGCACGCCGTCCTTGCGCACGCCATAGCCCGCTGAGGTGCGGAAGGTGCGCTCGCCGTCATGCACCCACTGGATGCAAGGCTTGGCGGCGTCCGAGATGTCGAACGCAAACACGCGGTTCTTGGATTCGCCGACCGGCAGGAACAGCGTATTGCCGACCACTGCCGCCTGGCTCCGCATCGAGACCGCGTCAGGGAAGGCGACAACCCACGCCACTTCCAGGTTGGTGAGATCCGCCGCTTTCAGCCCGGTCTGCGCGTAGGAGAGATTGCGACGGTTCTTCTGGTCGAACCCGAACGTGGCCACCGTCGGCGTCGCTGTCAGTTTTGGGGTCGCGCGGTTGGCCGGGCAGCGCATCGCCGTGATCCAGTCGTCGCTGACGGCCGCCGATTCCGACAGATAGTCAGACACGAACGACACCTCTGCCGAAGACAGCCCCGTCGCCTGAGCGATCATCTTGCCGGTCATCAGCGCGTTGGTGATGTTGCCCGACGCCATCCGCGCCAGCGTCTCGCGCGAGGGCGCTTTGGTGGCTTCCGGATTGTCGTGACAGGCCGCGCAGCTCTTCTTGTAGACAGCCTCGCCCGGATGCGGGCCGGTTGGCTTGGCAGGCTCGACCACCGCCGCCACCTGATCGGGCGCAGGCGTCGTGCACGATGCCAGCGCCATTACCGAGACAGCCGAAAGCGCCGCCGCCGAAGCGATCATACGAAGCATGGTGAACCCTCCCGCTATCCCGCCCGCAACTTCTCGCGCAGGTCGGGTGCTGGGCGGACCATCCTCCCAAGATGACGTGGGCGTCAATTGGGGCGGTAAGGAGAATTACGCCCCGCTCCGACCAGAGCGCTTTGCCTTGAAGGAAAGCCCCCTGGCCTGTAGGGGGCGGCCATGACCACGTCCTCTAAAAATGGGCCCCCGCAAAACGCGCCGTTTCGCGTCGCCGCGCTCTACCGGTTCTGCCGGCTCGAGCACTTCGAGGCGTTGCGGGCGCCGTTGGCGGCGTTCTGCTGCGGACGCGGCATCAAGGGGACGCTGTTGCTGGCGCGCGAGGGCATCAACGGCACGGTCGCGGGCGGGGAGTCGGCGATCGCTGAACTGATCGCGCATCTGGAGGCGAGACCGGACTTCGCCGGGCTGGAGGTGAAGTACAGCTACGCCGACGAGATGCCGTTCAATCGCATGAAGGTGCGGCTGAAGCGCGAGATCGTGACGATGGGCGTCGAGGGCGTCGACCCGCTGACAGGCGCAGGCGCCTATGTGGAGGCGGCGGACTGGAACGCGCTGATTGCCGATCCCGACACGGTGGTTATCGACACGCGCAATGACTATGAGGTGTCGCTCGGCACGTTCCGCAATGCCGTCAATCCGAAGACGGCCAGCTTCCGCGAGTTCCCGGACTGGGTCGAACAGCATCGCGACGACCTGCAAGGCAAGACCATCGCCATGTTCTGCACCGGCGGCATCCGTTGCGAGAAAGCGACTGCCTATGTGAAGTCCCTTGGCTTCGATGACGTCTTTCACCTCAAGGGCGGCATTCTCAAATATCTCGAGAACGTGCCGGCGGGTGAAAGCCTCTGGCAGGGCGAATGCTTCGTCTTCGACGAGCGCGTCTCAGTCGGGCATGGGCTGGTCGTCGGCGATAACAAGTTGTGTCGCGCCTGCGGCCACCCCGTCACACCGGAAGACAGGCAGTCGTCGAAGTTCCAGGACGGCGTCTCGTGCGCACGGTGCGGCGGGGCGTAGCCCACCGGAGTCATCCCGGGATCGACCCCAGGATGACTCCCCTTGTGGTCTAGCTCTTCGGCTTGAACGCCAGCAACACGTTGCCGCCTGCCTGGCCGAACATGCCGTAGCCGGAGTTCACCAGCAGCAGGCCGTTCGCGGCCGTGATCGAGTTCGAGTCGATCGCTCCGCCCTTGCCTTTGACGCCGTTGACGCCGTCGAACTCCTTCGCGGTGTTGTACGACCACAGGAGTTTTCCGGTCTTCTTGTCGAGCACGAAGACCGTGCCGTCGAGCGCTGCGGCGACGACCGTGCCGTCGATCACCGAAGGCGCCGTCGAGAAGCGTCCGCCCGAATAGCCGCGCGGGTTGGGCGCAGAGCCAGCCGGCGGCTCGGGGTTGAACTGCCACTTGATCTTGCCGGTCTTGGCGTCGAGCGCGTAGAGGCCCGGCTTGATCGACGGATCGCCATCCCACTCGCCGGGGATCGGAACGCCAACGATCGAGATCGGCGCGAACACCGTGTCGTTGTCATAAGCGATGCCCCAGTGGATGCCGCCCAGCGGGCTGCCGGTGCCAAGCGCCTTGCGCCACACAACCTTGCCGGTGTCCGGGTTGAACGCCCAGACCGAGCCTGACTTCTGGCCCGCGAACAGCAACTCCTTGCCGTCCGATCCCTTGCCGAGGATCACCGACGCGCCGAAGTCCACATCGCGGAACACCGTCTCCGGCGCGCTGGTGCAGTTCAGCAGTTCCGGCTTCGACTTGAGGCCGCAGCCCGAGTTGAAGATGTCGGCCGGCGTCGCGTGGAAGCTCCACTTCTCCTTGCCGTCCTTCAGGTTGATCGCAATGATCGCGTTGGTGTTGGTGTGCGCGGGCGGCGAGTTGCTTTCGCCCGTGCCGAAATAGATGAGACCGCGCTTCAGGTCGACGACAGGCGAGTTCCAGATCGGCGCGCCAGACGGTCCGAGCAGCGGCTTGCCGTCGCCACGGTCGCGCTGCTTGGTCGCTTCCGGCATCGTGTCATAGCGCCATTGCTGCGCGCCGGTCTTGGGATCGAGCGACAGGACATAGCCGTGATTGGTGCAGCACTCATACTTGTTGTCGGCCGCCACCATGATCTCGAACTGCGCCACCGGGACGATCACGCGATCCTTGAGGATCGACGGCGTGCCTGTGGTCATCGAGTACGAATATGAGCCGACCGGCTTGGTCCACAGCGCCTTGCCGGTGCGCGGATCGACGGCGTGCACGGTTGAATCGAGGCCCGAGAACACCAGCAGCGGCGTGCCATCGCCCAGCACGCCATAGGCGATGCTCGTGCGCAGCGGCGCGCCGCCCGGCGTTGTATAGACCCACTGCACACAGGGCTTCGCCGGGTCAGTGAGGTCGAACGCATAGACCTTGCCGACATCCGTCGCCGGGTAGAACAGGTTCTTGCCGACCACCGCGCCTTGCGAGCGCATCGTTGTCGAATCCGGGAAGGCGATCGACCAGGCGAGGTCCAGCTTGCCCATCTGCTCGGTGGTCAGCCCGGCCTGCTTGGCTGTCATCGCACGCGTGTTGTTGGCGTCATAGCCAAAGTGCGTCGAGGTCGCCGCGTCGGGACCTTCAAGATCCACAGCCGCCTGCGCGCCCGTGCACATCATGCCCTTGGTCCAGTCGGCGGTGACCTGCGAGGGATCGCGACCGCCGGTGACGAAGCTCACCACTTGCGCGCGCTGTTCAGCTGACAGCGAAGCGCCGATGTCCTTCATCTTGCCCTGGGTCAGCGCGTAGTTGACGAACTGGAAGCTCATCCCCTTGAGGTTGTCGCGCGACGGCGCACGCGTTGCCTCTGTATTGTCGTGGCAGGCTGCGCAGCTTGCCTTGTAGACAGCCTCGCCCGGGTGAACGGCTGGAACCGCTACCGGCGTCGGCGCCGGCGGCTTGACGACCGGCGGGGCGGGCGGAACGGGCGCTACCTGGGCGACAGCCGGGGCAGCCGCGACGGGCGCTTCGGGTGTCGCGCACGACATCAGGGCGATTGCTGAAACGCAGCAGATTGCGCTGCTGAACAAGAAACTGCGCATGCACGTCCTCCCGTAGGCGCGGAGCTTGTGTCCGCTGCCTTGCTTGGCGCGCAACCTGCCCCAGAGGGAGGGGAGAGGGAAGGGGTTCCAAAGCTCAGACGCCGCTTCCTCGCTTCGTTGTGTTTGACCCCCGCTGCAGAGGCGTCACAATGCCGCTAGCCTTCCGCCCCGTCGAGGCGGCGCCGCAAGAGAGACCCCATGAGACGCAGACACATGCCGCGCTTGCTTGGGGCGAGCTTTCTTGCTGCGCTTGCAGCAAGCGCGTGCAGCCCGGACGCGCCAACGCCAGTCGCCCCAGCACCTGCCATCGCCGGATCCGAGGCCGAACCCGCGATCGCACCCGTCCAAGCGCTCGATTACGCAGAACCCGCCAACTGGCTCTGCCGTCCTGAGACGCAGGACGCCTGCGAGCAGGTCGCAACTGTCACCAGCATCTCGGAAGACGGCGTCCTCTCCAAGGAGAGCTTCACGCCCGCGAGCGATCCACCGGTCGACTGTTTCTACGTTTTTCCCACCGTCTCGCGCGACCTCGGCGGAAATGCCGACGCCAAAGCCGGCGCAGAAGAAAGCGAGATCGTGCGGCAGCAGGCCGTCCGCTTCGGCGCTGACTGCCGTCTCTTCGTCCCGCTCTACCGGCAAGTGACCTTCACCGCGCTGCGCAAGCTCCGCGCCGGGGAAGACGTCGAGACCGATCGCGAGATGGCCTACGCCGATGTGAAAGCCGCCTGGGCCCGCTATCTCGCGAACGACAATGCCGGCCGCGGCTTCGTCCTGATCGGCCATGACCAGGGCGCCGGTATTCTCACGCGCCTGATCGCCAGCGAGATCGACGGACAGCCCGTACAGTCTCAACTCGTCTCCGCACTTCTCATTGGCGGGCCGGTCGAAACGCCGGAAGCCCTGTCCGCCGGCGGGTCTTTCCGGACCATACCGTTGTGTGCGCCGGGCAAGGGGCCGGGCTGCGTCATCGCCTATTCAGCCTTCCGCGCCCAATCGCCGCCGCCGGCCGACTCCCTGTTCGGCTCCGCGGGAACCACCGGCATGCGCGCCGCCTGCGTGAACCCCGCCGAACTCTATGACGGCGATGGAACCCTGAAGCCCGTGATGCCCGCCGGCCCGGTCATGTTCGACGAACTCGCGCCGCCGACGCCATGGACCACCGACAACCCCACGATCGATACGCCCTTCGTCGCGCTGCCCCGCCTGCTGTCCGCCCGCTGCATCAACAAGGGCGGCTTCAACTATCTCGCCGTGACCATCAACGCCGATCCGCTGGACAAGCGCACGGATGCGATCGGCGGCGATGTGGTCGTCAACGGATCGCTCCGCCCACTCTGGGGCCTGCACATTGTCGACATGCATCTCGCCATGGGCAACCTCGTGGAGATCGT
>CALRWU020000151.1:0-7153 GCA_943371945.1 Azorhizobium sp. AG788 | reverse complement strand
GCCATAGACGATATCGAATTCGACTTCGCGGAACGGCGGGGCGACCTTGTTCTTCACAACCTTCACGCGCGTCTGGTTGCCGATCACCTCGTCGCGGTCCTTAAGCGAACCGATGCGGCGAATGTCGAGGCGCACCGAGGCATAGAATTTCAGCGCGTTGCCGCCCGTCGTGGTCTCGGGCGAACCGTACATGACGCCGATCTTCATGCGGATCTGGTTGATGAATATCACCATCGTCTTGGATTTGGAGATTGATCCGGTGAGCTTGCGTAGCGCCTGGCTCATCAGGCGCGCCTGGAGACCCGGCAGGCTGTCACCCATCTCGCCTTCAAGTTCGGCGCGCGGCGTCAGGGCGGCGACCGAGTCGATCACCAGCACGTCGACCGCGCCAGAACGAACCAGCGTATCTGCAATTTCAAGCGCCTGTTCGCCCGTATCCGGCTGCGAGACCAGCAGGTCGTCGAGGTCGACGCCCAGCTTGCCGGCATAGACCGGATCGAGCGCGTGTTCCGCGTCGATAAAGGCGCCAACGCCGCCGCTCTTCTGCGCTTCGGCGATCACGTGCAGCGCCAGCGTCGTCTTGCCCGAGCTTTCCGGCCCGTAGATCTCGATGATCCGGCCGCGCGGCAGGCCGCCAATGCCAAGCGCGACGTCGAGGCTCAGCGAGCCGGTCGACAGCGCTTCAATGTCCATCGCGCGCTGTTCGCCAAGGCGCATGATCGAGCCCTTGCCGAAGTTACGCTCGATCTGCCCAAGGGCTGTTTCCAGCGCCTTCTGCTTGTCCATGCCCTTGTCTTCCACCAGCTTGAGAGCGGCGCCCGCCATCTTCATCTCCACATCTGCCATGCTGGCTGCGGTGCGGCAAACTTTGCCGATTCCAGCCCTGTTGAGAGATTATGTACTACAAATGTTCTCGTGAACAAAGCATGAAAATCGTGCCCCGCTGAAATACTTCAGCCTCCCAACCCATGGGGTGCGGCGCTGCTGCGGGGCCCCTAGCGGTAGGGGACTTCCTGCATACGCCCGCCGGCCAGCATGCTCTCCAGCGAATAATTGGCTTCATGGCAGGCGTATTCGAACATCCTGTCGCGCGTAGCGTGGAGAATCATTTCCGCGGTCCAGGGTCGGCTGAATGTCCCCGGATCCTCGACCGTGTAGCGATAGAGAATCTCGCCAGCCGAAATCCGGGTGAAGCGCTCTGTGACGCGGGCGTTCTCGGAAACCAGAAGCGGCGACGCCGGCTTGAATGCGTCGCCGGGCACGAAGCCCGCCGTCTCGACGACCAGCGTGTCGCCCTCCCAGCGCCCGACCGAATCGCCCATCCAGCGCCGCATGGCGGGCGGCAGGCGCGGCGCGCTGAGGCGGATGATCCGAGCCTCGCGGCCCGCCTCCATCGACAGCACGAGATAATCCGGCGTCTGCACGATCTGGTAGTTCGCATTGTAGCGCGGCACAAACAGCGGCGCGCCGGTGGCCCCTGATCCGCCTGCCAGACAGCGCTCGGTCGCGGGCCGCGCTTCCGGCCCGTCGAAATTCGCAAACACATCCGCCTGCAACTGGCGCAACCGGGCGCGCCCCGCTTCGCTGTAGGGCATCTTGCCGTCCTGCGGATCGACGATCAGCGAGGTGCGAATCTCGCCATTGATCCGCGTCATGTGCGTCCCGAACTCCCACCATTCGGACACGCGCGCGCCGACGCCATCACTGGTGTCCGCCTGGAAGGCCTCGGGGCTGGCTACGGCAAAAGCCGCCGCCTTCTCTTCGGTCGTAGTGGGTCCGTCGAATATGGCCGGCCGTTCCAGCGGCGTTGCTGTCAGGCTCGACCAGACGCCTTCAAGGTCTGGCGCGCCGAAAGACGTAAGGGGGGTTACATACGCCGCCTGCGCGAAGGCCGGCGCAGCCCAGAACACGTTCGCGACGATGATGACCCATGCACTTCGCATGGCGGCCTCGCTAACATGACGCCAAACTGACACGAAGCCCCTCGCGGACGATCTGGTCACGGATGTTCTATCGCGACTGACGAATTGGCAGGTCGATAGCCCCTCCCCCGATTGCGCGAGCATGCTATCTCTCGGGCGAAACGCCAAACGCGAACCAACGGAACCTCGCCATGCGCCTCGCCGCTCTTCTTGCCGCCCCCGTCATCGCCCTGGCCTTTGCCGCCTGCACAGAAAGCAAGCCCGCCGAGACCGTCTCCACCGAAGCTGAATCCAAAATGTCGGATCGTCTCGTCGCCCTCGAGCAGACCATCAGCGACATGGAAGCGGACGCCGTCGCGCTGCACGAGACGCCCGGCCCGGCCGTCTACTTCGTCAACCTGCGCGACGGCCAGACCGTGCCGCAAAGTTTCCGCGTCGTCTTCGGCGCCTACGGGATCGGCGTCGCCCCGGCGCTCACCGACAAGCCGGACACCGGCCACCATCACCTGCTGATCGACACGACGCTGACGGAAGAAGACAAACAGTTCGCCATCCCGAAGGATGACAAGCACATGCATTTCGGCGGCGGCCAGACAGAAGTCGTGCTGCAGCTCAGCCCCGGCCCGCACACGCTGCAGCTCGCCTTTGGCGACCTGAACCACGAACTTCACAAGCCGACGCCAATCATGTCGGAGAAGATTACCGTTAACGTCCAGTAACCTTCATTACGTCCACCCAGGCCGGACAGGCCCTCTTGAGTCGCATTCTCGAAGGGCCACATCTACGCCATGAACCACATTCGCACCTTCATGCTCCTGGCGGCGCTGACGGCCCTGTTCGTCGGCGTCGGCTATCTCATTGGCGGCCCGGCAGGCATGGCGATCGCCTTCGCCATGGCCCTGGTCGGCAACCTGATCAGCTACTGGAACGCCGACAAGATCGTGCTGTCGATGTACCGCGCGCAGGAAGTGACGCCTGACCATCCCGATGCCCGCGTGCGCGCCTATGCAGATGACGTGCGCGACATGGCGCAGCGCGCCGGCCTGCCCATGCCCAAGGTCACAATCATCGAGAGCGACCAGCCCAACGCCTTCGCCACCGGCCGCGACCCGGCCCACGCCGCCGTCGCCGCCACCACGGGCCTCCTCACCATGCTCGACCGCCGCGAGATTCGCGCCGTCATGGGCCACGAGCTTGCGCACGTGAAGAACCGCGACACGCTGACCATGACGGTCACCGCCACCATCGCCGGCGCGATCTCGGCCCTCGCCAACTTCGCCTTCTTCTTCGGCGGCAATGACCGCGAACGCCCCGGCGGCTTCATCGGCGTCATCGCCATCATGATCCTCGCGCCGATGGCCGCCGCCCTCGTCCAGATGGCGATCAGCCGTGGCCGCGAGTACGAAGCCGATGCGGGCGGCGCCGAAATCTCTGGCGACCCGGCGGCGCTTGCCTCCGCCCTGCAGAAGATAGACGCCT
Source organism: Azorhizobium sp. AG788 (assembly GCA_943371945.1). Taxonomy (GTDB): domain Bacteria; phylum Pseudomonadota; class Alphaproteobacteria; order Caulobacterales; family Hyphomonadaceae; genus UBA7672. The sequence goes on along the minus strand of CALRWU020000151.1, from coordinate 3,752 downwards.
ATGCCCGCGCGGGACACGTCAACTTCCAGGCCGAACGCAACCCGGCGACGGCGCACATGTTCATCATCAATCCGCTGAACGGCCACGGCGCCGACAACCTGTTCTCGACCCACCCGAGCACACAGAACCGCGTCGCCGCCCTCGCCGAAAAGTTCGGCGGACGACCGCCGGCGCCCGACGTGTCGCCGCCCCGCACAAGACGCGCGCCGGGACCGTGGGACCAGCCGCAACCCGGCGAGCGCAAGCCCGGCCCCTGGGGGTGACGCGGCGCTCAACCAGCTGAAGAACCCGTCTGGACTTGTGCGGCGTTCGCTGGCTTTGTCCCCGGCGACACAGGGAATCCGCTATGAAATCCACGATTGCTTTCGCGCTTCTGGCGCTCGCCGCCTGCACGCCCGCACCGACGCCAGAACCTGCCGCGACGGTAGAACGCATCTACAAAACCCTGGTCGACTCCAAAGGCGCAAAAGGCACCGACATCGCGACGATCCCCATGACGATGGATCTCGCCCTGAAATTGCAGGAAGTCGAAAGCACCACCGATGGCGCGGTGATCGACTGGGATGTGGCGGGCAACTGCCAGGACTGCACCGGCTTCTCGGATCTGAAGGTAGGCGCGCCGCCGAAAGACCTGCCCGTCACCGATGGCCACACCATGGTCGAGGCCCGCTTCAAGCTGTTCGAGGGCGAACAGAAAGCCATCCTCTGGGACATGGTGAAGGACGGCGAAGCGTGGAAGGTCGACAACATCGAAACTGAAGGCCTCAACCTCCGCGTCGTGCTCGACGAACAGCTCGGCGCCCAGGCCGCAGCGCGCGCCGAGCTAGGCGAAGCCGCCGTCAACTGCATGACCTTCATCCGCCTCGAATCCGACGCGCTCGCCAAGTCGAAACCACCGGGCGACGTCACCGCGCTCGAGCATGCCTTCACCGCCTGGAAAACCCGCGCCGAAGGCGAATACACCGCCGACGAGCTGGCGCAGTATCTCGCCAGCAATATCGCGGTCCTCGACGACACCCCTGCGGCCGAGATCACCACCAAAGCCGCCGACTGCGTCGCGCAAATGCCCGCGCCAGTTTCGGTGCCGTAACTTCCGCGTTCAGGAGGTACGCCCTCGTGGTTCGACGGTCGCCGCTTCGCGGCTGCTCACCATGAGGGCTACATATCAGCCGGTTGCTTGGCCCTCATGGTGAGCAGGCCCGCAGGGCCGCCCGTCGAACCACGAGGGTGTGCTTACAGACGTCAACAACAGAAAATCAGCTCTGCTCCATCTGCGCCAGACGTTCCGCCTGGTCCTCAGCGTGCAGCGCATCCATCAGCGCATCGACATCGCCCTGGACGAACTGGTCGAGATTGTACGCCGTGAAGTTGATCCGGTGGTCCGTCACCCGGCCTTGCGGGAAGTTGTAGGTGCGGATGCGCTCTGACCGGTCGCCCGATCCAACCTGCAGCTTGCGCGCCGCCGACCGCGCCGAATCCTTCATCTCGCGCTCGCGCTCGTAGAGCCGGATCTTCAGCTGCTCCATCGCCTTGCGGCGGTTCTCATGCTGCGACTTTTCCGACGAGGTCACGACGATGTTGGTCGGCAAGTGCGTAATCCGCACCGCCGAGTCCGTCTTGTTGACGTGCTGTCCGCCCGCGCCTGAAGACCGATACGTATCGATGCGGATATCTTGATCGCGCACCTCGATGTTCACTTCCTCCGGCACCGGCAGGATCGCCACCGTCGCCGCCGAGGTGTGGACGCGCCCCTGCGCTTCCGTCGCCGGCACGCGCTGCACGCGATGCACGCCGCTCTCGAACTTCATGCGACCGAACACGCCTGAACCGTTCAGCTGCGCGACGACTTCCTTGTAGCCGCCCATCTCGCCTTCGGTCGCCGAGACAAGCTCCACCTGCCAGCCACGCCCCGAGGCATAGCGCTGGTACATCCGCCACAGATCACCCGCGAACAGCGCGGCCTCGTCGCCGCCCGTGCCCGCCCGCACCTCGATGATCGCCGAACCATCGTCATCGCGATCCTTGGGCAGCAGCATCAGCTGCATCTCGCGCTCGATATCCGGCAGCTTCGCCTTGATCTCCGCGCGCTCCTCGATCGCCATGTTGATGAAGTCGCGATCCGCGCCCGGATCCTCGATCACCTGCTCCGCCTCGGCGAGCTGGCTGCGCAGCGACAGCACCTCACGCGCCTTCTCGGCGATCTTCTTCAGCTCGGCATGATCGCGCGACAGCTGCACGATTTCCTTGGCGTCCGTCGCCACGCCCATGCGCGCCTCGACCTGCTCGAAGCGGTCAATCATCTGGCGCAGGCGGGATTCAGGCAGCGTAGCCATGGGGTTCCTTCGGGAAGGCGCCCCATATGGGCCAAGCCCGGCTGGAGGTCCAGAGCCCAGCGGATTCCGCGAATCCTGAAGGGTGTAGGCCGCTATTGCGGCAGGGGCGGGCAATCCGGATCCCGGTCCTGATAGCCAGCACAGGCAAAACTGCCGGTGCTGTCCGCGCCGAGCCACCCGGTCTGCCCGTTCGCGCGCTTCACCTCGACCCAGAACCCCAGCGAGGTGTCTGTGCTGTCTACGAGCTCTGACCAGACGATGCTGTCATTGCTCAGATCGCCATCGTCGTCGCACCAGCTGGACAACTCACCCTTCTTCCAGATCGTGGAGCACCCCTCACCCTCATAGCCGAGCATGTAGACGACCTCGCCCGTCGCGCGGTCCGTACCGGCCCGCGGCACAAGCCGATCCTCGGTGCCCAGGATTTCCACCCACTCATTCGGGTCGATGGTGGCGAGGACCGGTGAATCCGTGCGCTTCTCCTGAAACAGGCTGGCTGCCTCGCGGGCCTTGATCTTCCCTTCGAGGTAGCAGCCCTCGCCGGGACAGGCGCCCTTCTCGATATAGACGCCGTTGAGGGTGGGGGGACCATGATCGGCCGCCGACGTGACCGCGACCGGCGACGCCACGACCTGAGGGATGACAGCGGCCTCGGGCGACGCAGGCGCCTGCTGCGGAGAACAGGACGCCAGCGCCATACCGACGATCGCCAGCAGCCAAACGCGTCGTCTCACGAGCAAGCCCCCCCTTCGCGCCTGATCCCCGTCCTACCTGCCTACGGGAAGTAGATCCCAAACAGCGCCAGCACGTTCCGCAGGGCCAGGATCATCAGCACCAGCGACCCGATGTTGAACACCAGGAAACGCACCGGCACGAAGTTGGTCGTGATCTGGATGAAGCTGTGCACCACGCGAATGCCGACATAGGCCCAGGCGAGGCCGACATTGATCCCGTCCGTTACGCCCACAAGGTGCGAATACAGGCACAGCGCGTAGAAGATCGTCGGCTGCTCGTGCAGGTGATTGTAGTTGTCCGCGACCCAGACCGCCTTGGGATTGATCGGCGGCATGCTGGCATAACTTTCCGAACCCTTGATCTTGGCCGGATCGATTCCGGCCTTCCGCATCGCCGGGATCCGCCGCACGTAGAGCCAGACCAGGACGACAAGCGTCCAGACCACCAGCGCCAGCACCGGCGTCATCATGTTCGAAAGCGATTGCGGCATTCAGTGGGCTCCCCGAGCAGCGCGAAAACGTGGCTGAGCGACGCGACAATATGGGACTGCGTCAGGAAATCCAGCCATGACACAAGGCTCTCGCGGCAGGCGCATGTCCAGTGCTAGCCTCGCTTCCGGCGAACAAGCCGGCCAACAAGGAAGATCCGATGCGCGTAACCCTTATTGCGGCCCTGCTAGTGGCG
>CALRWU020000150.1:0-7207 GCA_943371945.1 Azorhizobium sp. AG788 | reverse complement strand
TGCGGACTCTTCCGCAGAAGGCGCCCGCGTTTCTGTTGTGCGCGCCGACACGACGCCAGGAATCACGGCAGACATCATCGCGGAGACATCCGAGGGCGCGTCCATCGCATCGACGCGTATTGCCTTCGATGGCGGATCGACGACGGCGCAGGCGACCTTCCCCATTCCCGCGGCGGCGCTGAACCGTGTGGCGCGATTCCGCATCGGTGGCTCGCCTTCGGCCGGCGGCGTCTGGTTGTGGGACGATACGGCGCGCAGGCCGCATGTGGGTCTTGCCGATACGCAGAACGAGGCGCAGCCGCTGCTGGCGGAACACTATTATGCGCGCAAGGCGCTGCAGCCCTATGCGCAGCTGACCGAGAAGCCGTTGGCGAACCTGCTCGACACGCCGATCGACGCAATCATCATGGGCGATCGCGGGAACATCGACGACGCGACGCGGCAGCGTCTGGTGGATTGGATCGACAAGGGGGGCGTGCTGATCCGCTTTGCTGGTCCGCGCCTGGCCGCACAGGAAGGCGCGCTGACGCCTGTGGCGCTGCGGCCGACTTCGCGCTCGCTGGGCTCATCGCTTTCGTGGGAGACGCCGCAGAAGGTAGCGGATTTCCCGGCGGGCTCGCCCTTCTTCGGCATTCCACGACCAGCCGATGCAGCCGTTCGCCAGCAGGTTCTCGCCCAGCCTTCGTCCGAACTCGAAAGCCTGACATGGGCCAAGCTCGAAGACGGCACACCACTTGTCACCGCGAAACGCATGGGCCGGGGCGAGCTGATCCTGTTCCACGTCACGGCCGATCCCGACTGGTCCGACCTGCCCTACACCGGCGCGTTCGTTGAGATGCTACGGCGGTCCGTGGTTTCGGGTGGAGAACGCGCTGGCCCAACCGCGCTCGGCACAGAAGGTACGCTGACGCCAGCGCGCGTGCTCGACGGGTTTGGCGTGCTGACGCCGCCGCAATCGTCCGCGACGCCCATTCCGGCTGCGACCTTCCTGACAACTCGGCCCGGCCCAACGACGCCGCCGGGCATCTATCTTGGACCGGGCGGCGAGCGGGCGCTGAATGCGGGTGCGCCGGCGCCACAACCGTTCGATGCATGGCCGGCGGAAGTTTCTGTGACGCAGGAAGCCGCCATTGTGGAACGCGCTGGACTAGGCGGCTGGATGATCGGGTTCGCGCTTGGCATCGTGGCTCTGGACCTGCTGATCGCGCTGGCGTTTGCCGGGCGCATTCCAAGGTTCTTCGGGAAGAAGGCTGCGGCTGCCTTGTTGATGCTCGTCATTGGCGGCGCGTTGCTCGACTCGCCGCCGGCATCGGCACAGACGTCGGACCAGCTGGCGCGCGAGGCGGCGGCGCATCTGCGCTTCGCCTATGTCAAAACCGGGGATCGCAGGCTCGACGATACGACGAAGGCTGGATTATTCGGCCTGTCCTACCAGCTCGGCCAGCGCACCTCGGTCGAGCCCGAGATGCCGCATGGCGTCGACCTATCGCGTGACAGTCTCGAGCTCTATCCGATGATCTATTACGCCGTGCCGCGCGATGCGAAGGCGCTGCCGCCAGCAGCTGTTGCGAAGGTGAATGCCTACCTGCGCGCAGGCGGGGCGTTCGTGGTGGATACGCGGGATGCAGCGCCGGGCCGCGATGTCTCGCAGGATCTGCAACGCCTGCTTCAGGGAATCGATGCGCCACGCATGATCCCTGCGCCGGCAAACCATGTACTGACCAAGAGCTATTACCTGATCCGCTCCTTCCCGGGGCGTCTCAACGGTCGCTTGTGGATCGAGAGCGGGGCGACGGATCGCGATACGCGGCGGGGCGATGGTGTCTCCGGCCTGTTCATCAGCGGATCGGACTGGGCCGGCGCGTGGGCAATCGACCAGACGACCGGAAAGCCGCTGCTGACCATGGATGGCGGCGAGCAGGCGCGCGAGATGGCTTACCGGTTCGGCATCAACCTCGTGATGTACATCCTCACCGGCAACTACAAGGAAGACCAGGTTCACATTCCCGATCTGCTTGAACGGCTCGGCACCTCTCGCGACAGGGCGACCGGACCATGATGGATGCATCCCGTCTTGGCTTCGATCCGCTGATCCCCTGGCTCGTGCTGTGGGGTCTGGTTGTCGTCGCTGTCGTGCTGTGGGGCGTCTATGTGGCGCTACGCGGCAAGGCGTGGCTGTTCCGCGCGCTGGCGATGACGGTGCTGGCGATTGCGCTGGCCAATCCGCAGTGGATCCAGGAGCAGCGCGAGCCGCTGAAGGATATCGTTGCGGTAGTGATGGACCGCTCCGAGAGCATGAATTTCCGCGGACGCACGGAGACGGCGCAGGCCGCCTATGACGCCATTCGGAAAGAGATCGAAGCGGACGACACGCTGGAACTGCGCATCGCAGAGACCGATCCCGGTGCCGATGGTACGGACATGTATATCGCGCTTCAGTCGGCGCTGTCGGATGCGCCGCGCGAGCGCATTGCCGGCGCGGTGATGATCACCGACGGCCAGATTCACGATATTCCGCAGGATACCAAGGACGCGCAGAAGCTTGGCCCCATCCACGCGATGATCGTCGGGGGCGACGATGAGATCGACCGCAATATCGAGATCCAGTCGGCCCCGTCCTTCTCGATTATCGGGCAGCGCTTGCAGATGCGTGTGCAGGTCAACGATCCGTCGGCGACGACCGTGCCGGTCAGCATCACCATCAATGGCGAGGCGCAGCCGAACCAGACGGTGAAGGTGGGCGAGCCGCAGATGATTTCGTTCACGCTGGACCAGCGTGGCGAGAACCTCGTAGTGCTGTCGGTCGACGGCATTCCGAACGAGCTGACGCTGGCCAACAACCTCGCCTCGGCCCGGCTGTCGGGCGTGCAGGACCGGCTGCGTGTGCTGCTGATCACGGGCGAGCCGCATGCGGGCGCGCGGGTGTGGCGCGACCTGTTGAAATCAGACCCGGCAGTCGATCTCGTCCACTTCACCATTCTGCGGCCGCCGCAGAAATCGGACAACGTGCCGACCGAAGAGATCGCGCTGATCGCCTTCCCGAAGGCCCAGCTGTTTCGTGAGAAGCTGGACGAGTTCGACCTGGTGATCTTCGATCACGAATTGCGCCCGCAGGTTCTCGAAGAAGCGTATCTCGATCGCGTCGCGCGCTATGTCGAACAGGGCGGCGCGTTGCTGGTTGCGGCGGGTCCGCCCTATCCCGGCTCGTACATGCTGTACAACACGCCCCTCGGCGGTGTGCTGCCGGGGCGCGCGACGGGCGAGATCGTTGATGGAAAATTCGTTCCGCAGCTCACCACGCTCGGCAAGCGACACTCGGTGACGGCGACGCTTTCGACGGACGGCTGGGGCCCATGGATGCGCTACATGAAGATGGAGGCCGGCAACGCCGAAGCGCTGATGCAGACGCCCGACGGGCATCCGCTGTTGCTGCTCAAGCGCGTCGGCAAGGGCCGCGTGGCGAGCGTGATGTCAGACCAGCTCTGGCTGTGGGCGCGCGGCTATGATGGCGGCGGACCGTATGCCGAGCTGATCCGCCGCACGGCGCACTGGCTTATGAAAGAGCCGGAGCTCGAGGAAGAACTGCTGAAGCTGGAAGCCGGCGCGTCGCCCGAGATCAAGGCGCGGCTGCAGACCATGTCGGACACGCCGGGCAAGCTGGTGCTGACCGGACCGGATGGCAAGAATGTCGAGACAGACTGGTCGCTGACCTCACCCGGCCATTATCAGGCGACGCTGCCGGCGAACGGGCTCGGCCTCTATCGCGCCAAGAGCGGCAAGCTGAGCGCTGTCACGCTGCGCGGGCCGACGCACCCACGCGAATATCTCGACCTGCGCGCGACTGCGGACAAGATCCAGCCGCTGGCGACGGCGACACTGGGTGGCGTCTATCGCCTCGGCGCCGACGGCACGCCGAACCTGCCCCGCATGCAGCGTGTGGACGAGCGCGGTAATGCGTCTGGCTCCGACTGGTTCGGCCTGCGCAAACGCAACGCCTATGCGGTGCGCGCCACGGAGAGCACGACGCTGCTGCCGGGTGTAATCGGCATGCTGCTCGCGTGTGCGTTCATGATGCTGGCGTGGCGGCGCGAGGGGCGTTAGAGGCCCGACGGCCTGCTCGTAAACACCGCCAGCTGGGCGGCGAAGGCGCGCTGGTAGGCGGGGCGGGCTTCGTTGCGGGCGAGATAGGCGGCAAGGTTCGGATAGTCCGCCAGCAGACCCATAGCGTTGGCGCGGAGCAGCACGTTCGCCATCATGAGATCACCTGCGCTGAAATCGCCATCGAGCCATTCGGTGTTTCCGAGGCGTCTGGAGACTTCGCCGAGGCGCTTGTGCGCATTGCGATCGAGGATCGCCAGGCGCTGTTCGAACCACGGCTCCTGACGCTCGACGATCATGGCCATGGAGCGTTCGACGATAGGCGGCTCGACCGTGTTGAGGGCGGCGAACATCCACATGACGGCGCGGGCGCGGGCGTTGGCGTCCTGCGGCAGGAGGCCTGCGTGGTGTTGCGCGATGTGAAAGACGATCGCGGCGGATTCAAAAAGGACGAGATCGCCCTCTTCATAGGTCGGGATCTGTCCGAAGGGGTGAAGCGCGAGGTGCGCGGGCTCCTTCATGGCGACGAACGACAGCAGGCGAACATCGTAGGGCTGGCCAACTTCTTCCAGCGCCCAGCGCACACGCATATCGCGCGCGAGCCCCCGCCCGCGATCGGGGGAGCTTGCGAATGCGGTGATGGTCGGGTTCATGGCGGGCTCCCAGTGTCGTGCCTCATCGGAACGACGCAGAGGCTAACCGGAAACCGACATTCCGCTGCAAGGAGTTTTGCGGGCGACACATCGCGCTGCCGGCCCTTCGAGTCGCCGCCGACGGCGGCTTCTCAGGGTGAGCCAGCCCGGCGGTCCAGAACTAGCGCGGGACGCCCAGCGGGCCTTCAAGCTTGGCGGCGCGGTCCGCGAGGTCGCGGATCAGCACGCGGCGCTGGTCGACCGGACCGGGCAGCTGGAAGCGACCGCCGGTCGGCTTGAAGCCGTAGCGTTCGTAGTAGTCGAGATCGCCAACGAGAATCACGGCGGCGTAGCCCTGCTCGCGGCAGACGCCGATGGCGCGCTCCATCAGCTTGAAGGCGACGCCATTGCCACGGCGGCGCTCGGCGACGGCGATGGGGCCGAGGAAGGCGGCGCGGCCCTTCTCGCCGACTGTCACGGGCCAGACGCGAACGACGCCTGTGACGCCTTCGCTGTCGATGGCGACGAGGCTGGCGTCGGCGATCTTCTCATTGCCTTCGCGCAGGCGCTCGGCTGTCTTGGCGAAGCGGCCGGGGCCAAAGACATCGTCGTAAAGCGCCTCGACGGCGGCCGCATGCTCGGGCGCGTCCAGCACAATGGAATAGGCGGGGATGGTGGAGGCAGGCGTAGACTTTGAAACAGACATGGGGGCCAGAGGCTCCGAGCGAGAGTGACGAACCAACGACCGCAGCCTCTCTCTTTCGGAGATCAGCCCAGGTCAGCGCATCACCGCTGGTCGCCGTCTTCCCCCCAAACCCATTTAAGGAATCGGGGGCCCTTCGCGCAGCCGGTTATTGGAAGGTGCAAATAGGGATAGTTGCCCCCCGGCGCAAGAATTTATTCTGACGCAGGCGCTGCCTAGCCCGTGCGGCGCCGCCTTCCCACCTGGTCCGCCCTGTGCTGATCATCACCGAAAATACAGGAGGAAGCGGTCATGGGCGTGCTCGAAGGCAAGGTTGTTCTGGTCACTGGCGGCGGCAACGGGATCGGCAAGGAGACGGCGCTTCTCCTGGCGCGCGAGGGCGCGAAGGTGGTGGTGAACGACCTCGGCGGCTCGCTGACTGGCGGCGACGAGGGCTCGGCAGGACCGGCCGAACAGGTGGCGCAGGAAATCCGCGCTGCGGGCGGCGAGGCGGTCTCCAACTCCGACAGCGTGGCCGACTACACAGCCGTGTCGCGGATGGTGGAACAGGCGAAGGACACGTTCAGCGGGCTCCACGCCATCGTGAACCCAGCCGGAATCCTGCGTGACGGCATGTTCCACAAGATGACCGAGGAAGACTGGGACAAGGTGATCGCTGTCCACCTGCGTGGCTCGTTCAACGTGACGCGGGCGTCGATCGAACTGTTCCGTGAACAGAAGGATGGCGCTTACGTCCTCTTCACCTCCACGTCCGGCCTGATCGGAAACATCGGACAGGCGAATTATGCGGCGGCCAAGATGGGCATTGTCGGCCTGTCTCGGATCGTCGCCATGGAGGGGGCCCGCAACAATGTCCGCTCCAACGTCATCGCGCCATTCGCCTGGACGCGGATGATCGCGTCAATTCCCGTAAAAGACGAAGCCAGCGCCCAGCGGGTCGGCCGGATGCGGGACGCCATGCGCGCGGATCAGGTAGCCCAACTGGCGGTCGCGCTGTGCGCCGACAGGGCCAGACACGTCACAAGCCAGATCTTCGGCGTCCGGGGCAACGAAATCGTCCTGTTCGACCAGCCCCGCCCGATACGGTCCATGGCCGACCTGTCCGGCTGGAATCCCGAGAAAATCCTCGATACCTGCCTCCCGGCCATGGGCCCGGACTTCTTCAAGCTGGACGCCTCGGCCGACGTCTTCCCTTACGACCCGGTCTGAGGCTGAAATTTCCCTGCCTTTGCAGTCTTTTTCGGGGGGGCAGCCGGAGATTTATAGTTTAGAAAGCGTTCCATCCGCACATCTCTGCGGAGAGGTCGTTCACTTGCTTCCGTCACACGATTTGCCCGGCAATAATGTGGTCCGGCCCGTCAGGGTCGTCGGCCCCGTTTTGCCAGCGATGACGGCCTCGGGGGAACATATCTGATGGGCGACTCCGGCGGGACACTCTGGTCAATGGCAACCAAGACACGCCAACCGTGGTGGTCCTTCCTGCCGGACGACGAACTCCTGCAGATGCGGCTCAAGGATCTACACGTTTCGCTCGACGGCACCTGGCTGCAGGGCAGCGTGGAAACTCTGAACGGCGAGCTGAAGCGCAAGGGACTGGTTCAGGCCCACGCCTGGATTTCCGACGAGTGGTTCAGTCCGGATACGACGCCCGGCATCGCCATTCCGTTCTATCTCGCCCACCCGCGCCTTGCCCGCCTTGAGCGCAAGATGTTCAAGGATGTCGAGGGCGGCACACGCCGCCAGTGCATGCAGATCCTGCGGCATGAGGCCGGGC
>CALRWU020000149.1:0-7257 GCA_943371945.1 Azorhizobium sp. AG788 | reverse complement strand
CGCATCTGCAAGCGTCTGGGCAGCAGCAACAGCGGCATCAGCCGCAGCAGCCGCAGTCGCAGCCGTCTGAAGCGCGTCAGCGTCCGCTGCATTGGCGACCGCCTGAGCAGCGTTCGCGGCAGTCTGGAGGGCCACAGCGTCCGTGGCGCCGGCAGTTGTAACTGCCGCCAGCAGGGCGCTGAGTTCTGCGTTCGTATTGAGGGCGGCAGCCGCAGCCGCAGCTGCTGTTGCAGCCGACTGGAGCGCAGCCGCATCTGTGGTGTCAGCAAGGACAGCAGCAGTCAGGGCGGCAGTCGCCGCGCTGCTGGCAGCATCCGCTGCGTCGCTGGCCGCAGTCGCAGCGTTAGCCGCGGCTTGAGCCGCCGCCACAGCCGCATTTGCCTCGGCCAGTTCGCCGGGGGTCGCTGCCGTGTAGTCGGCCTGGTTCGCTTGGTTGACCTCGAGCACGAAGTCGTACTTGGCGAACGAGTCGACGCCAATGTGGCGATTGATGATGTCGTCTTCCGTACCGCGGATACCATCGGCGCCCGGCAGCGACAGGTTCGAGTTCGCCATGAGCAGCTTGGCGAACGAGTTCTGCTCGAGCGAGACGAGCAGGTTCTGACCCTGCGTGCGGGTCAGGTAGTAGAAGCGGTCGCCGTCCTGCAGGTTCTCCAGCTGCGCCTCGAAGATGGCGTTGAAGGTCGAGCCCAGCATGCCGCCGAACGGCATAAGCTTCTCGGCGAGACCGCCGATCCACAGGTCAATGTCGTTGAGGCCGGTTTGCAAGCCAGCCCAAGTGCCGGCGCCGTTCAGGAAGTCGACGCGGTCCGTCGGAGCGCCGACGCCGCCGAACACGAGCAGCATGGCTGCGTCGCGTTTCTGTTCGAGCGTGCCATCTTCGTTGATGCTCGGGTGACGGCCGTAGGCGGCGATGAAGTTCACCACCGACGTCGGGTTCTTCAGGTTCGCCGCGAACTCGACCCAGCTTTCGTACGGTTTCAGGAAGGAAGAGTTGGTCGCCGCATAGAGCTGCGTGCGGGTGTCGTTCAGGCTCGGCACGCCGGTATCCCGGCCGCGGGCGATGTTGAGCACGGCGAGGTCGAGCGGGAGCCCGAGCAGGTTGCTACGGAGGGATTCAACGAGGAATTCGTCAATTGCGTTGCCGGTTTCAATCGTCATCCCACGAATGATCGAGGCAGCGGCCTCGTCGGCCGTCAGGTCGTTGCCGGTGATGCCGTCATTGGTGTGGTCGTAGCTGACGGGGTTGAGGAACGCTTCGACAAGATCGATACCGGCGTCGAAGACATTACCGTTGGCGTCAATACGCGGCATGTTGTCCGTCAGCATCGAGTGACCGAAGCGGTAAACAACGTGGGCGAATTCGGCGAAGATTGAAGGGTCGATGTCCGGCGCCGAGTTGAACACGAACGGGTCGATGTTCGGCTGGATCTTGCGCGCGAATTCTTCGAACACGAGGTGCTGGTACTGCATCTCGGTCGCGAAGCGGCCGGCCTGGAACATGCGCTCGCCGTCCCAGTTCAGCGTCTCGCCGAAAGCCTGCAGTTGAAGCAGGGTGGCGTTCGCGCCAGGGTGACCGGCAAGGCTGGTCAGATCCGTGTCGAGCCATTCGTTGATGAAGTCGAGATCCATGCTGGCCAGGATCGTCAGCTTCTGTTGTTCGACCTGGCGGTTGTGCTCCTGGTGGAACACGTGGTGGACGGTCGTGAGGCCGATGTTCTCGTTGCCGCGGCCGTCGCCGGTGATGAAGTGACGGTCAAGCAGTTCGTTGTCGTAGGTTAGCTTCTGGCCCTGGGCGTTGCGGGCCTGGACGTTCCCCGTGATGGAGTCCGAGTCCTGTTGCAGCACGCCGGCGACGAAAACGGGAGCAGCTTCATCATTGATGTCGTCGAGGAAGGCGTGACCGATGCGAACCGCGCCAGCCGTGAACGTGTTCACGGGCGAGCCGGGCGTTCCGGATACGACAACGTCGTCAGCGGTGTTCGGAATGCCGTCAACGCCGAGACCCACGACAACCTGCGCCATGCCGGTGGTCGGATGCGGAATGAATTTGCCGTACTGGTCGGTGCGAAGCAGCGGGATGTTCAGAGCATCGCCGTCGGTCAGCTGGATGCCCAGCATGAGGGCTTGCGCCTTGACGTCAGCCCAGGTGGGGAGGCCGCCATTCGCGCCGTCGAGCAAGTGACCGGTCGCGCGCGGCTTGCCGTCCTCGACAACGTATTCGCGAATGAAAACCTGGTGCGAAGCGTGCGAGGTGTAGGTCTGGTTCTGGTCGACGAAAGCGGTCGTCGAGTTGACAGCCTCATGTCCGCCGCCGGGTGCGACGGTCGCGCGCGTCAGGACCATGAACTGGAGGTAGGGCGGAAGATCGTCGCTCGTGCCCAGGACGCCGTCAGTGCCGGCCATAAGCGGATCGTCAGCCTGGAGCGGGATGTAAACCTTGCCGACGTTACCGCCCTTGGCAATCAGGTCGAGGCCGTGATCGAAGAACTGGCCGAAGAAAGTCATCCAGGCGTTGAACGGAGCCGAGAGGCCCTCGTCCGGCGCGATGTTGGGGATGTAGGCGATGTCTGCGTTGGTGACGTAGACGCCGTTCGGCACCATGGCGTCGCCGGGGAACAGCTGAACGGCGTTCGCGCCATGCTGCTCGACCCATTTGGCCTGCGACAGGACGTTATCGAGCCAGGCCTGAACTGCGGCCGGATTGGTCAGCGTCTGATCGACGACAAGGTTCGAGATGATGCGGGGATCGGCGTCGATGACGTTGCCGGTGCCATTGTAGTTCGTGTTCGTCATCGGCGGGCCGCCGGGCGAGAAGATATCGCCATCCGCATCGTTCCGGAAGCTGGCGTCGAGCGCGCGCGGCATCACCGTGTCGGCGGCGCCCCAGTACTCACGGCCCGGGGTGATGTTGTTGTAGCTGCCGTCAACGGTGCGGAGACCGTACGGCGAAATTGTCGTCGGGACCGCCAGCGTCGCTCCGGGCGTGTTCGCGGGAACCACGTTGCCGCCTGCATCGACCCAGACTTCGGGGATCGGCGTGCCGGCCGCATGCGCTTCGGCAATCTTAATCTGCGCCAGGACGAACTTCGTGTCCTGAAGGTTCAGTTTAAAGCCACTCATTTGATATCCACCCCAGCTCGGCACAAACGCCATAACACCAGTTGCGACTTTTATTCCATCAGCCCCAGGTCAGATATCGCATTCATCCCGCAGCATTGGCGGTCGCGCATTCCTTCTCCGAAAAGGGGAATCTCGTGGTTCGGCTTAACTATTTAGGATGATTGGAATTGGGATCTGTCCCGAGCCGAATAAACACCCGAAGGGCTTGGATTTGCTTGCCAGGCAGCGGCAACCGCGACGTCCGCCATTAACGACAATTCCTTTGATCGCTAGGGAGTATTTCGCCATTTGCGCGCATTTTCGCTTGCTTGGCATGAGCCTAATGAACCGGAGAGCGCGCGTGTTCGGGGGCGTGTGATGCAGTAACCCAATCGGACAATTGGATCGCTTAATCGGGTAACGAGCTTCTCATTTTCTTTACCAGATAGACATGCTGGCGAAGTGAGAATTAATCATACTTTCCTGACGGCACGGCCAGGGACTCGGCCGATGGTCAGAATTGTGCCAAATGAGAGTCCCGTATCGATCCAATTCTCTTTTTAGGAGAATATGGACGCCGAAACTCTCCATTAAAGACTTTAGAATTGGCTGTTTTGCGTGATTGTACTGCTCGTCGAAGACAATAACGGCCTCGCCGCCGCCGCAATGCAGGCGCTGGCGGCGGCGCGCTTGCGCCTCGATTGGCGTCGGGATCTGGAATCCGCCTACGACTTGGCTGTTGATCAGCAGACGGACCTTATTGTTCTCAATCGAACACTGCCTGACGGCGATGGCCTGGAATTTCTTCAACAGCTGCGAAGCGCTGGAATAACGACCGCTGTCCTGATGATCTCTGCCCGCGCGGCCATTCCCGATCGGGTCGCGGCGCTTGAAGCCGGCGCGGATGACTATCTGGTAAAACCCTTTGCGTTCGACGAGTTCGTCGCCAGGTGCCGCGCCCTCCTGCGCCGCCCCCGCGCCTTCGAAGCCGAACCCATCCGCTATGGCGCTCTGGTCCTGCGGCCAGATACTTACGAACTCACGGTTCATGGAAGTCCGCTCGCCATCTCCAGGCGCGAGGGCCAGCTCTTGGTCGCCCTGCTGCGCCGTCAGGGCCGCGTGTGCACCCGCACTTATCTCGAAGGCGCTCTCTATGATCCGAGTATCGCCGTCAGTCCGAACGCGCTGGAGACAAGCATCTCCCGACTCCGGTCGCTACTGGCCAGCGTGAATGCAAACGTCGACCTGAAAACCGTGCGCGGCGTCGGTTACGTGCTCATGGAAGTACAGAAACCGTGACTGGCTCTATTCGTGACCGGAATGCCCCTTGGGCGCCGGTTTAACCGCCGCAACCACCTCAGATGCGACTGCAGGCGCCGTCTTCGCCATGGCCTTCACGGTATCGCTCATCACCTTCACGGAATCCGAATGGTACACGACGCCTGTGACCCGACCGGTCGGATCCAGGATGTAGATGTTCGTGGTGTGATTGATGTGATGAATGGGCTCGTCATTCTTCAGCATCGCCGCTTCGATCCGCGACTGGAACGCCTTCACGGCAACCGCCAGTTCCTTCCGAGTGCCCGACAGGAAGATCACGTCCGGATCAATCGCGGGTCCCCATTTGGCGATCGCCTGGCGCCGTATCTCCGGCCCGGTCAACGCCTGCCCGCCATGGCCGCCATGGCCGGACGCAGAAGCCAGCTTGGCGCCGCCGTGCTGTCCGCCATGACCCATATTGCCCGTCATGTCGTCGAGCCGCGGCGCGTTGATGTCCACGAACACCGCCTTCGTGGCGATGCCAGCAGCATTCAGCTGGTCAACAGCGGCCGGCATCGACTTCAGGGCGATGGGGCACGCCTCGAGGCACTCCATGTATCCGAAATACACCAGCGCCCAGCTGCCTTTCAGATCCTGATCGGTGAACGCCTGCGCCTTCGTTGCCTCGACCAGCTGGAACGAGCCGCCAAGCGACTCCATCGGCGGCACGTCATAGCTGTGCTCGCCGTGGCCATCGCGGGCGCCAACCACCTGACCCGTCAGAGGGTGCATGGTCGCTTCCGTGATTGACGGACTGGCGCTGGCCGGTTCGATCGCCGCAACTCCATCGGCGCGCTCGCCTGCACAGGCGGACGCCAGAAGCAGCGTGCAGACCGTCATCCCAAGGCGAATGCGCATCATCGTCACGCCGTCACATTGATAACGGTTTCCGCGATGCCGTTGCCATTGTCCTGGATCTCGCCCGTGATCCAGTCGCGGAACTCGGTGATCACGGGATACACGCCCGGCTTGGTCGGCACGACGATCAGATCGCGTCGTGCTGCGGCAGTGGTCTCGAACTCCTTTCCGGCCGGAACGAAGATCGGCTTGGCCCAGGGAAAATCCGCATGCTGGAGCGGGCGCCCATCAGCGCCATAGATGGTGGCGTCCAGCCCCATGATCCGCGTGCACAGCATCGAATACGACGCGTTCAGGTGCCGGATGAGAATGCGCTGTCCGACCTTGGCGTTGATCACCACGCGTGGATCGGTCTTGGTCTTGGGGCTCGGCACGCCAGAGATCATGAAGTATTTCGGCTTGAAGATGTTCAGCCCCGCGTCATCACCGCAAAGTCCCGCGGAGTGGTTCAACTCGCGCCACTTCGGATCGACATCGTCGAACGCCCAGAGCGCTTCCACGTCATAGCGCGGCCCGCCGTCATAGAGACGCCCCGGCCCCGTCGGCGGATCGACGATGAGGAATCCATACATCCCCATCTCGAAGTGCAGCACGGTGTTCTTGTGACAATGATAGAAATACGTGCCCGCATGCGAGGGCTGGAACTGGTACGTGTACGATCCCGAGACCTCGAACGACACGTGACCCACACCGTCATTGTACGTCGATGAGTTCATGCCGTGGTGATGGATCGTGTGCGTGTTTTTCTGCGCATGCAGCGTCGAGTGCACGATCTGTCCCTGCCGCACGCGGATCGGCGGCGCCGGCCAGACGCCTTTCGAATCCTTGGCAAGATTGTCGCGGAAGGTCCAGAAGCCGACCTTCTTTCCGTCCGGCATGACGATGTCGAGTTCGCGCGGGCCCTGCCGCTCAAACCGGATGTTCGGCGTCAACCTGTCTGGCGTGGCCAGTTCCTTGACCGGGACATTGCAACCGAAGGCGTCAAACGCAATTGGATCACGCGCCATGATGTTAAACTCCCCGCCTCGGTCCAAGCATTTCCCAGTGAGTGACCAGACCCTGCGGATAGGCGCCGCCACCGGCCGTCTGCGACATCTCCATGTGGCAGTGCATGGGATAGTAGAGCGGGAACGGTTCCTCCTTCGGCGGCCAGGCGGCTGCAGGAATCTCGTCAGGCTTGATGAAGGGCAGCAGCACGTCCCTGCGCCACAACGGCTTCATCATCCAGCTGTCGACCTCGAGGATGTTCTCGCATTTGTACTGCTGCAGGCTTTGCGGGTAGACCTCTGACAGGCAGTAGACGTGGTTGCCATGAATGTGCGGTCCATGCGTGGCGAGGCCCGCATTCATCGTGCGAATGAGAACCGGCTCGCCTTCATAGCCTTCGGGGCACGTGTAGTCGTCGTGCGAGGAGTCGTAGCCGCTGAGGCCGTTCAGCGTGAAGTAGCGCGGCTTGAACGTCGACAGCACGGTGGTCCATCCGGTCGCGACGTCCTGCTCGACCTTGCGGTTAAGCGCTGGATCGGTCTCGCTGAACATCCAGATCTTGGTGCGCTCGGGAAGATCCGGCCGCCACGGCTCGCCCGGGAATCGCGAGGATGTGCCGAGCGCATCAAACAGGGCGCACTGTGCGGGCGTGGGATTCGAGTAAGGGGTCCGCGTGCCGGCGGGCGTGCGTCCGTCGACGGGCATGACCACCAGCGGGCCGTGCAGCCCGACCAGTCGGCCAACCGCGCCCTCCGTCACTTCGTGATAGATATAGCTGCCGGCGGCCGGCGCGACGAAGGAGACCTTCCAGCTCGCGCCAACCGGGGTGATCGGGAATTTGTCGGCCTTGAACCCCGAGATGGCGAACCGACGCGGCTTGCGCGTCTTGTTGGTGATCCGGATCGTGACGGTCTGGCCTTCCGTCACATAAAGCGGCGGCCGGATCGCGCGGGTTACGGGATCCCGATAGGCAAGCGCAAAGATGACCTC